>CAZROF010000007.1:0-34423 GCA_964601675.1 Candidatus Woesearchaeota archaeon | reverse complement strand
TTTTTTCGACCGGTTTTTTCTTCTCGACTTTTTTAATCTCAGGAATGACGGGTTCGGGTTTAGGTTTATTATGTTTCAAGAATTTCTTAAGCACAGCTGGCTTAGGTCTAAGCTGTCTTGTTATTTTTCTCCAATCACTTGCTGTCATTATTCATTATCCTCCATATTTCGTTTCTTCTTCCTTAAAATTTCAGTCTTAAATTTACTCACCAGATAATCTTCAATTTCTTCTCGAGTAACAATTAATCTACGAGATTTCCCCCTTTTAATCTTTTTTGTTTCAATAGATTTTCCAGCTCTACTAAAAACAACACTAACTTCAAAACCCATGATACCAACTTCCCTAATATATTCTACACCAGGAATCTCAATATATTCATGAATACCAAAAGAAAAACAATTATTCTGAATCTGCTTCTCCTTTAATATATTATCGATAGCTGGCAATAATTTTTTAACCATATTCAAAGCATCTTCTCCTCGAAGAGTAACCTTTGTCCCGACTTCCAATCCCGGTCTAACATTCCACGTCGGAATTCTTTTAACTGCCTTAACCTTGACAGCCTTTTTCCCAGAGATAGCTTCCAACAAAATAACACCCTTATCTAACTTCTCTCCAACTCCACCAATATTCAAAATAACTTTCTCTAACTTAATTTCTCTCATTTTATTCTCTGCCATTATCCAATAACCAAAATAGTCTTGTAAGGTAATCTCACAGTCCCATTCTCTAATTTAATTTCATAATTTCTACCCCGAATTAATTCTTCAAACCCAATAAGCTCACCTTTCTCACCAGCATGTTTTCCACTAATAATTTCAACCTTAGCCCCTTTTTTCAAGTTCAAAACCTTACTAATTTTATCCTTCTTAGTATCTAACATAACAGAATCTCCAACACTAAATTTATCTTTACTCAAAAAATTCTGACCATCTCTTAAATTCATTTGAACTTGACCTTTGCTTAAAATCTTCTTTCCAATAATCTTTACAATCTTACTATCGGCATCCTTTGCATCAATTGTAATCAAATTAAATTTCTTATTTTTAATCTCTAACCTATAATATCTTTCATCTCCAGATGCACTCAAGCTTACAACATCTAAAACATTAACTGGGAAATTCTCGTCGTGCCTAATTTTATTATTGATTTTAACCATTCCATTAAGTGTCATATGTCTGACTTCTTTTCTGGTTGCAGCAATTTTTAGGATATCTCTTAGTAAAAACAATAAACTAATTCCCTTGCTAACAGAATGACTAGGCACAGCTATGAACCTTTTCTTATTGCCTTTTCGTGGAACTGGCCATGTTTTCGGCATTACGCTTTTTTTGATATGTGCCATTATTTATTATTCTCCTCAGTTATTTTTTTAGCAACCTTCTTAACTGTTTTCTTTTGCGTTTCCATAGTTTTTTCTTTAACTTTTTCCTCGACCTTATTTTCAACTTTTTTATTTAATTTAAGCCTTCTTTCGTCCTTATCATCTAAGATAATAATTTTGACATTAGAAGGATGAAACCACGTAATTAGTTTTTCCCCACCGGACTTAGATCTTTGAACTCCATCAATTTGAATCCTTGTGTTTTTAATATCAACTGCCCCAACTTTACCCTGTTTTCCTTTAAACTGTCCTCGCATAACTTTAACCTCATCTCCCTTTCTAACCACAATATTTCTACGGCCATATTTTTCTCTAAGTTTTTTATCTAGGGATGAACTCATAAAAGTTCTCTTAATATGATTCGGAGCATTAGCCCTAAACTTGACTTGCTTTCTAGGCTGCTTACTTGAACTCCACGATTTATTAAATTCTGCTTTCATTAATATACACTCCCTGCAATTTTAGCGACTTCTCTCCACCTTTCCTGAACCTCTCGAGCAACAGCTCCCTTAATCTGTGTGCCTTTTGGATTTCCCTTCTCGTCCTTCAATAGCGCAACCGCATTATCACTAAAACAAATTCTCTCACCAGTGTTTCTCTGCCATGGTTTTCTCTGTCTTACTAAAATAGCGTCAAAAACCTCACCTTTCATCTTGGGATCCCCTTTTCTAACCGAGACCTTAATATGATCAGCAATTTTAGCATAACCCATTCTACCCTTAGAGGTCTTTCCATGTTTAATAGAAACAATTCTACAAATCCTAGCGCCACTATTATCACAAGCTTCAAGCAAACTACCAATATTCAAAGACTTAGTTACCCTAGCACTTACAGCCTTCATTTTTTTGCCCCCTTAACTTCAACTTTCTTAACAACCTTAGAAATAACAAAATGAATCATCTTGGAAATAGGTCGAGTCTCCGCAATCTCAATCAAATCCCCAACAGCAACCTCGCTCTGCATGCAATCAGGAAGTCTAGCATGAACCTTAGTCTTACGTTTCTCATATCTTTCATATTTAGATAACTTCAACATTCTCTCAAATTGAATACTAACTCTGCCAGGTAAAATTTTTATAACCTTTCCTTGGAACGTCCTACCTCTCATCTTTAACTTCTTATCTCCATGTTTAGGGCAAAGCCTATCCTTACATACAATGTTTTTTTCTATTTTCTTTTCCATTTTAATCTTTAATTTGTTCCTCCAAAAAACCCTCACTAACCAAAATTGGTTTTATGAAGCCCTTATGGTTTCCTTGTAATTCGATTTTCTTATTTTTCATTGTGCCACCACAAGCTCGTTTTGCTTTGAGTTTTTTTGCAATAGCCTTAATGTCAACACCGTCGTCGAATCCTGAAATTATAGTATTAACTTTTCCAAAGCGTCTTTTTTCGGTTTTAACCTCGATGTTTTGTTGTGTCTTAGCAATCTCGCCACAAACACAAGCAGCCTCAGGTAGACCACACTTTGGACAAATTTCCACTTACTTTTTACCCTCCGCTAATTTATTTTTATTAGTTTTCTCGTCGACGGAGGATTGATTGTTACCATTCATATTAGCCATAGTTAAAAGTCGCGCAATTTCCTTTTTAACCCTTCCCCTCTTTGTAGGGCTCTTCAATAATTCAATCTTCAAATCTTTAATTTTCTTAGTAGTTTCTTTATTATTCAGTATTTTATTCTTGCTCTCCACATGTGCGTTTTGTTTTGTTTGCTCTGCCATTATTTTTTAGCCTCCCTTATTTTTTTGTTCGATGAAGCTGGAACTTTAGTCTCCTTTTTAGAGGGCACACTTCTACGCGTCTTAATCTTTTTAACAGTCTCTTCAACTTCTTCAAAAGTAGCATTCTTTTTTACAGCTTCAAGTAATTCTTCATCTACTGTAATCTGATCAGGCATTTTAACACCAGGAGCTAAAATTGCAACTTTAATCCCAACAACACCCTGTTTAGTCTGAGCAACAGTTTCCGCTCTGTCGACTAATTTAGCAGCATCTCCAGTCTTTTTCAAATAGCCAAATGCAAATCTCCAAACACGAGCCCTATCACTAGGCAACTTACCAGCAACCCTAATCTCAGCTCCAAGAGCTCCCCCATTCTTAATTCTTCCAAGAGATCTGTAGCTAGAAGCCTTGTATTTTTGAGAACCAAACCTTTCAAGAGTAACAGCAATATCATCAGCAACCAATTGAGCATCAAATTCAGGATGTGATATTTCTTCGATATCAACATGTGGATTCTCCATTTTAAATCTTCTTTTTAAAATCTCAGTAAGTTCATTAATTTTTTCACCCTTTCTACCAATAATCCATCCCGGTCTATGTGTAGCAATAAGAATTCTTTCTCCAACGGGAGTATATTCAATAGTAACTCTAGAGACCTTTCCCTTACCAAACATTCGTTTTACAAACTGTTTAACATTAAATTCATCTTTTCTAACACCAACAAAAGCCTTCTCTTCCATATTATTTCTTTTTAGCCTCCATCATTTTAACCCTATCTCTAATCTCAATATAAATATGTGTTCTCTTTGCCTTACGTCCAGCCTTCCTGTATGGAGCAGATGCCTGATTGCTCTTTGCAATAGCAATAACAGGGTTTTCAATCCCCATAATAATAGCATTAGCTGCAGCCTGCTTTATGATTTCTATAATCCCTTTACATGCATTCTTAGGAAATTTACCACCAGCCAATCCCCTCCCTTTCTTATGTCCAACTTCTAAAGAAGCCATAGGAACAGGTCTTTTTTCATCAATAACATCTTGTAATCTAGCAACAGCAGATTCAGGACTCTTTCCTCGAATTACACGACAAGTATATTTACATTGCTTAGGGGATATTTTCATACTAAATCCATTGGCAATAGCAATATCCTTTTTATTTTCCTTCTTAGCCTTTTTATTTTCCTTCTTAGCCTCCACCTTTTCCTCTACATTGGCTACAACTTTCTCCTTGCCAATCTTGTCCGATTTATCTGGTGCCGATTGGACAGAAGGTGCATCCCCGGATGCATCCTTAATTTCTTTCTCAACTTTCATTTTATCTTCCTTACCCTTTGTGGGTATATTTTTATTTTCTTGTTCTACCATCTATTTCTTCTTCCCCAATGATGTATGTTTAGCTATTTTTCTAGTTAAAGAAAATTCTCCCAATCTGTGACCAAGCATTTCATGAGTAATTGTAACTTTTAAAAATTCCTTTCCATTGTAAACTCCAATAGTTTTGTCCAACATTCGCGGGACTATAACAATAGTTCTATCGTGAGTTTTCATCAATTTGCCCTTAATGGCTTTATCTTCCATCCTTTTAACAAAAGCCTCAATAACATCATAATTCCTCATAATAGTCCTTCTAGCTCTAGACTTAACTAGTTTAGCAAACTCCCTAGTAGGGAATGTCTTCAATTCTTCAACATTTTTTCCTCGGAAAAATTTGTCTTTACTCTTCTTTACTAGTTCTTCTACCATTATCTTTTCTTCCTCCCTGTCCTGCTCGGCCTAATATGTCCAACCTTCTTACCAGGAGAAGCATTCCTCTTAGCAATCTTACTCTTAATCCTTTTCCCTCGTCCACTACCAAATGGATGGTCAATAGCATTCATTTTAACCGCAGATACAATAGGCCACAATTTAGACTTCATTTTCATTATATAAAACTTCTTGCCAGCTTTTAGAATAGGTTTACTAACTCGACCATCACCAGCAGCTCGACCAATAGTAGCTCTACAATTAACCTTGAATTTCTTAGTTTTCTTAGACGGCATCATAATTTTAACAATATCACCTTCTTTCGCCATAACAACACAGGCACTTCCACCACTTCTAACAAATTTTCCACCATCTCCAGGATTGTGTTCTAAATTAAAAATCTCAGTCCCATTTTTCAAATCCCCGATTTTAGCAATATCCCCATGATTTTGTCCGCCAATATTAATACGCTGTCCTACATAAAGCAAATCAACGGCAAAGTTAGAAAATACAACACCTTCTTTATTCATAAACTTAGCGATAGGTGCGGAATGCCCAACACTCGAAGTCAATTTAACACATTTAAATTCCCCCCCCAAATCATACAAATATCCAGGTCTAACCCTGCTAGCTTTTTCTCTAGTTTTATAAGTATGTCCACCCTTTCCTCTACGCTGCTGAATAATTCTCTTACCCATTTATACGACCATCCATAATTGATTTAACTTCATTATATCTTTTGCAATCATTGGCGAACATACCAAATCTTATTTCATCAGCACTATCATGATTTTTCACTATACATCCTGCTTCGTTGAGTATGTAATCATTGATATTTACATATGCCGTAAATATGGATGGGTTGTCGACGCATTCTGTTTCCATCTGCCTATCTAGTTCTCCTAAAATTACAAAGGGAGCTTTCCCCCCCTCTGGGATTATTTTCGCATCGATAACCCTAAATTGTCTATCCTTGTTTTCTATGGGAATAACCACATCTTGCCCCTGTTTTAAATTAAGTTCTAAGCACATCACATCATCCCCAGTTTAGTAGCAACATCCACAGCAGGATATTCCGATTTTAATTTAACATAAGCTAACTTTTTATTTTTGAAAGTATGTGTCCTAACTTTCATAACCTTAACATTAAGCAAATCTTCAACTTCTTCCCTAACTTCTTTTTTAGTAATAGCTCTGTCCACAACAAATACCAAAACATTGTCAAGCTCAATATGCCTAACTATTTTCTCTGTGGATTTAATCTTCTCTAAAATAATTGTTTTACTCATTATACAAATCTCCTAGTTTTGTTTCATACTTTTCTTCAGTAACATCATTTCCCCTACATGCGCATCCAGTTCCAATTTCTCCATTACAAGACACATCACATCCAGGGTAATAATTTTTTTCGAAACTTACAGTAGCCCCACATCCAGTATAACTATCAATAAAATTTTCTACCATTAGGCAAACCTCTCTTCAATATCTTTAATTGCATTTTCACTATAACAAACTAACCTTCCAGCAACACCGTTTGGAGCTAAATCCTTAACGGATACATCTTTAACTTTCATAACTTCAATACCCTTTCTCTTCATATACTCTTCATTTCCAACAATAAAGAGCAGCCCGGCATTAGATTTATATTTTCTACCCCGCATCTTTCCAATTCCAGCCCTAATAGATTTACTCTTTAAAACAGATCCAAAAGAATCTCCAAAAACAGCCTTCATACTCACAATAAAATCCTTAGTCTTAATTATTAAAATATCATTGTCAAAGACACATCCAATTTGCATCTTTCTACCAAATTTCTTTTCCAGTTTTTTAGTATCAAGTGTTCCAGCTAAAGCAGATTTTAAGGCAATCATTAGTTCCTTTTTATTAACTTTTTTAAATAAATTTTTTCCTGACCTCGGAGCGTGTGGTCTTCTTCCACCTCGAGTATTTGAAACAGTAGCCCCAATCCAATTAAAACTAGCTCCAGTCCTAGACATTATTTTTCGTGGGACCCTGGAGATTCCTTTACCGTAAGTTCCCTTCCAATCATGCCTTTTTTTCTTTGATATACCAGAGGCGGAATATTGAGCACCAGCACCTTCTTTAGCTCCATAAGCTTGAGTAAATACACCCTTTTGAGTCTCAAAAACTTTCAATAAAATATCTGCACGAATCCTTGTAGAAAAACATTTAGGCAAATTAACATCCCCTTTAACTTTTCCATTTTTATCGTAAAGTTTTGCTTTCATCGTAACTCTAACACCTCAAGCTTCTGCTTAGCAGTATATTTAGTAGGTCTCAAAGCTTGAGTAATCATTATTCCCCTCTTAGCAGGACCAGGAACAGAACCCTTTAAAATTAAATAATCATTCTTAATAACACCATAATTCTTAAATCCACCCTTCTTATTAACATCCTTGTCTCCGACTTTTCCAACTTCTAAAATTAAGCTATTGTAACAAACTCTACTATGATACCCAGTCTGTCCAGCCTGAGGAGCTCTAAAAGTAACTCTAGCAGGATGCCATGGAGCCAAAGAACCAGGTCGTCTCTGCCCTTTTTCTGACTTATGACCCTTTAATGCAATACCAAATCTCTTAACAGGTCCACATGTCCCATACCCCTTAGTCACACCACGAACATCAACCAGACCACCATTAAAAATATCTCTAATAGAAATATCCTTACCTAAGTTCTCTTTAATAAAATTTAATTTTGCATCCTTATCCCCTGAAAGACCAACTTCAACCATATCACATTTCTTCTTTCCAATTCCAGTCTTAGCAATGCCAGAATACATAATCACCCTAACATCATCAAATTCAACACCCTCTTTCAATTCACTAACCCTCTTTCCAGTCTTAACACTTCTCTTCAAACTCTTATCATTAGAAACCACAACATCTTTAGAAACTCTTCCATCTTTGTAAAATCGAATGGAATAAATTCTCATAACAGGACATTCAATCAAAGTAGCAGGAATAGCAATACGCTTTCCCTTAGTCATAGAGTCAGTACTATCATCTTTTACCCAAACAGAAATCATTCCAACCTTGTATCCAACAAATCCTAAAAATCCAGTATCATTTTTATTCAATGGCTTCCAATTCACACCAGGTATAACTTTTTTTGCACGTACCCTCGGGTAGAACTGTAAACTTCCACTATGTATTCCATTGTTATCTGTCATTTGTTTTGTTTCCTTAGGGGAACGTGAACTAAGAGTCCTTTTTCTCCCTAGCGGTAGTTTTCGCTACCTGATAATTCATTCGATAGCACTCGAATTCACCATCGTGACCAACCAATCACAAAATTCTCATCATCCAAACATTCAAGTTTTGGATGGAACCAATAAGAACTAGCAGAAATAAGGGTATATAAAGCTTGTCATGACCGAATTTTGAAAGAAGGAAAATACTACGACAAATTTATAAAACAGTTTCTCGTATTAATTATAATGGCAATAAAAACACCACAAATTCTCCCAGGTGAAAAAGGCTACATCTCCAAAAAAGAAAAAACGGCAACAAGAAAAGAGTCTGAGAAGAGAATAAAGACAGTGCAGAGAAAAAAAGACAAAATAATAGGAAAAATAAAACTAGGGGCTAAAAGGTATAGGATAGGAAGACTATCAATAACCCCAAGAAAAGAGAAGAAATATCCAATCTGGAAATATTCAAAAAAAATAGGAGAAATTATCGTTAGTCCAGAGAATGAAATAGAGTTAACATTTAAGCGTCTCGGAGGAATTGGAAATTTCAAACACTTAATCCAAGACGCAGATTTCCAGCTTCAATGGGCAATAAGAGAACAAGAACTTTTAATGACACAAGAAAAATGTTTCAACTGTTCCAAAAAAATATCTAAAGCGGCAAAACCGAATCTATATCACTACAATATGTTTAAAATAAGAACAGACCTTTTAGAAAAAGCAGCTAAAATCCCAGAACAAGTTATCTCAGGAAAATTAACAATAGAAAAGGGCTGGGAGAAATTTAATGATACATTAGAAAAAGGAAATAGATACTATATGTCTTTAAAGGACACGGCACTTCTCTGTGCTACATGCGCAAAACAAAAAAACCTAAATCTGTAATGGCAGAAAAGCTTTGGTTCGTTTACATTCTTGAATGTCAAGACGGTTCATTTTACACTGGAGTAACGATTGATTTAAATAAAAGAATGAAAGCCCATGCTGGAGGTAAGGGTTCAAAATATGTTAGACAAAAAAAGTTCAAATGTCTTCTTAGGTCTAAGGAGTGCAAAAATAAATCTGAAGCTCATAAATCGGAGTGCTATATCAAGACATTATATAAATATGATAAGTTAGATTGGTTTAATTGAAGTTATTAAATATATAGTAGTAATGAATGATGCTTCGGTGGTATTGGATTATTTTGAGGGACTAGGGAGTGTTTCTGGATATTATGTTCCAGAGGGAGAGGGCGGACATCCATCTAGATGGATGAAACGCTACTGGGATGAAGACTTCGAGAGTGAATTAGAATTTGACCTAACCCAGCACCAATTCTCTGGTGTGAGTACAAAAATAACCATAAATAGAATTGGAGACGGAAGATTAAGAGACGACAAAGTCGACAAAAATTTCAAAAGAATGATGCCAAAGATTCAGGACTACAGAAATGATTTAATTAAAAAACTAGCTCCATTAATAAAATAAAAACTAGCGCCTAAGCCACAAACTCAGCTAAACTTTCCTTAACATCCCCATCAACATCTGCAACCCTTTTCAAGATACCCTTTCTCTTAGCTAGCTCTCGAATCTCTGTAGGCTTTAAAGTTTTCATATCAGCAGGGTAAATAATATCAGTCACATCGATTTCATGTGAAACTCTAACCTTTTCAAAAGTTCCAATACCAAAAAATAACTCATCAATGATAGCTTTGTCCTCAGTTTTCAAAGAACAAAAATCAGCAACGAGCCCCTCGCTCTTATCCTTACTCTTCTTCCCATCAGCTGGAGCCTTAGGCTTAATTTTCAAAACAAACCCACCTCCCTTAAACGAAAGAGCAAAAAAAGCCTTAGGATATTTATCCATCAATCCAAAAATCTCTTCACCACTAACTTCGCAATCAACAACATGTTTTCTCACTCCCTGAAAATTGCTAACCTTCTTTAAATCAAAATTAATCTCATCTCGCAAATCCAAAGTAGATACTATAACACCATTTACCTCTACAGGTCCTTCAATATTTTCTAGACATCGTCTTACCAGAAAGTTTGCATATTCAGCTCCAGTTTTAATAGCCCAGTTCTTAGCCTGTTTTTTACCTTCAGCTAAATACTTTCCTTTGTAAACCCCTCTACCAAACTTCAAAAAAGCAACATGAACCTCTGAGTCAAAATTTCCTTCAAAGATATTTTTAATAATCATACAACATTAAAACAATTTTTCTTTATAAGTTTTCCGCCAAGTTTTCCGAAACTTTATAAGCCTAAATGATATATAATACTATGATAGAATCAGGCGATATAAAAAGAGTAGTGGTAGCAGTATTAATCCTTGCAATTTTTACATTAACCTTTTTTGTAATAAAACCAATAATTATTCCAATAATTTTTGGACTTCTTTTTTCATATATTTTTGGACCCATATACAAAGCCATACAAAAACGAGTAAAAAACAAAAATATAGCTGCGTTGTTGTTGGTATTAGGTCTTATCTTAATAATAGCAGTCCCAATGGTATATTTTGTACCAATGATAGTCAATCAGACATTTGATATATATGTGACTATACAAAACCTTAACCTTTCAGAAATATTACAGCATTTTGTAGCAGGAGATATAGCCTCAAGTCTAGCGAGAAATATGGATAATATGATAGGGCAATTTTTTATAGCCTTCCTAAACCAGTTTAAAGAGATATTATTGAATCTGCCTTCCATAATATTTCAATTTGCAGTATTCCTATTTACATCTTATTTTGCAACACGAGATGCAGAAAAACTAGGGACTTACATTAGATCACTTTCCCCATTTTCAAGGGTAACAGAAAAGAGATTCTTGCAAGAGTTTAGGGGAATAACAAATGCAATATTATTTGGGCAAGTTCTAATAGGAATTATACAGGGTTTAGCGCTTGGAGCAGGGTTGTTTTTTTTAGGAGTACCAAAAGCATTAGTTCTGTCTTTTGTTGCAACATTGGTATCCATAATTCCAGTTCTAGGATCATGGTTAGTTTGGTTTCCAGTTTCAGTTTATTTACTTGTAGCAGGAAAAACATTCTCTGGAGTGTTCCTTTTGTTTTACGGAGCTTTATTTGTTTCATCAATTGATAATTTAATAAGACCGTATATTTTATCAAAAAGATCCAATCTTCCAATTGCTTTAAGTTTAATCGGAACAATTGGGGGACTTCTTTTTTTCGGAATAGCAGGATTGGTATTAGGACCCTTAATTATAGCATACTCACTAATTATAATAGATTTTTACCAACAAGGTAAACTGAAAGATTTATTTAATAAAGAATAGAGAGGTAAAAATCGATGAAATTAAAAATTAAAAATTTTAATTGGTATGCGGGAAAACCAGTAGTATTCCTAAATGCTAAAACTGCGAAAAAAATAAATGTTTTTGTAGATGATAGAGTAGCAATAACAAATAAGAAAAAAACTTATGCAATAGTAGATGTTTTTTCAAAAATGGTAAAGCAAAATGAGGTAGGTATATCTCATGAGTTAGCAAGAATATTAAAATTAAGAACAGGGGCGAAAGTAGAAGTATCAGTTTCCGAAATGTCTGATGCATCATTTTTAATAAAGAAGAAACTTAATGGAAAACATTTGACCCAAAAAGAATTAAGTCTAATAATTTCGGAGATAGTACATAATAATTTAACAGAAACAGAAATTGCATTTTTTACCGCCGCAGAAAAACTCAATGGTATGAAAATTCAAGAAACAATTTCTCTAACTAAAGCTATGGTAAAAACAGGCGCAATATTGGATTTTAAAGGAAAATATATAGCAGATAAACATTGTATAGGAGGAATAGCGGGGAATAGAACAACTCCAATAATAGTAGCAATATGTGCGACAGTAGGATTAACACTTCCCAAAACTTCTTCTCGGGCAATAACTTCAGCGTCGGGGACAGCAGATGTAATAGAAACGATATCAGAAGTAGAACTTCCTCTAAAGAAAATAGTAAAAATAGTAAACAAGGAAAAAGCCTGTCTAGCATGGGGAGGGTCTCTGGGGTTGGCCCCTTCAGACGACAAAATAATTCAAGTAGAGCGGCTTCTTTCTCTAGATATAGAAGCACAACTTTTAGCTTCCATTATGTCAAAGAAAATAGCAGCAGCAGCAAAATACTTAATAATTGACATTCCTTATGGCCGTGGTGCAAAAGTTAAAGATATAGCAAGAGCGAAAAGTCTAGGAAGAAAGTTCTATAGACTCGGGAGGGAATTTAATATTAAAATGAAAGTAGAATATACTAACGGAACTCAGCCAGTTGGGAATGGCTTCGGTCCTGTTTTGGAAATGATGGACATACTAAAAGTATTCCAAAATGATGGACCAAAAGATTTACGAGAAAAGTCTCTTTATCTTGCCATAGAATTAATCAAACTATGTGGAATAAAGAATGCAAAGAAAAAAGCGACAAATGCTTTAGATTCTGGAAAAGCATATAAAAAATTCAAAGAAATAATCAATGCGCAAAATGGGAAAAAGAATTTTGATGAAAAGATAAAAAATCTAAAACTAGCAAAATTCAAAAAGATAATCACAGTTCCAAAATCAGGAGAGATAACAAGAATCAGTAATAAGGGAATAAACTCACTTTGTAGAATTCTCGGAACTCCAGAAACAATATCTGCAGGGGTTTATCTCCATAAACACCTAGTCAAAGTTAAAAAAGGCGAACCCCTCCTAACTCTCTACACCGAATCTAGAGTCAAAATGAAAGACGCTCTAAGATTTCTAAAGGAATTTAAACCTATTGAGATTGAGTGATTTAGTTTAACATAATATCATTAATTTTCTTACGAGACCTAGCATTAGGATTTTCATCAGAATATCCGACAGTAATAACATAAGGTAAAACATAATTTTTAGAAATAGAGAGAATTTTTTTCAGCTTTTCTTCATCTCTCCATCCGACATAACAAGTTCCAAGCCCAAGTTCAGTAGCCCTCAAAACAATATGCGCGGAGGCAATAGAGAGGTCTCGTAGTGCCCTGATTTTATTAGAATCATCTATACCTACAACATTCTTAGAGTACGCATTAACATCAGAGCAACAAACAATAATCACAGGTGCAGAGTAAACCCAGTCCTGAGGAAAAACATCTTCCTCTCTAAAGGAATCAATAACTTTCTTATTCTGAACAATAAAGAATTTCCAAGGTTGAGCATTATTACCAGAAGGTGCTAGCCTGGTAGCATTCATCAACTCCATAATTAAATCTCTAGAAATTTCTTTATCAGAATATTTTCAAACACTTCTCCTAATTTCAATAGCTTTTTTTACATCCATTCTAAATAACCGTAGCTTTTAAAATCACAACATCCTCAACGGGGCTATCCCCAGCCTTCGTTTCAACCCCAGCAATATCATCGACAACACTCATTCCTTCAATAACTTCACCAAAAACAGGATGTTTACTGCTCAAAGGTTCCTTGTCGTAATCTAAAAAACTATTATCAACCAAATTAATAAAAAACTGACTAGACCCAGTATTTGGTCCAGCGTTAGCCATAGAAATCGTGCCACGAATATTGGAGTGTCCAACAACAAACTCATCTTTAATCTTTGGAATTTTAGGATCACCCATTCCAGTTCCAGTAGGATCCCCTCCCTGAATCATAAAATCCCTAATTATCCTATGAAAGATGATCCCATCATAAGTTCCATTCTCAACTAATTTTTTAAAATTACCAGAAGTAACTGGCATATCTTCGTATAAATTTAGTAGGATGTCTCCGTGATTAGTTTTTAACTCAATTTTCATATAATAACAAATTAAAATCGTTTTTTAACTGTTTGGATTTAGAAAAATAAAAATTATATCCTTCTGACAGAATAAATAACTACATCATCAATAGGCCAATTCTCATTCCCATCCCTAACACCAGTCTTTACCTTTTCTATTCTATCCACTACATCTTGACCCTTTATAACTTTCCCAAAAACAGCATATCCAGGATTATTAATTGCATAATCCAAAAAACGGTTATTGTTAGTATTTATAAAAAATTGTGACGTTGCCGAATTCGGAGCAGATGTTCGTGCCATCGCTATTGAATATTTTTCATTTTTTAATCCATTGTCCGATTCTAACTCAATTGGATTATTGTTTTTCTTCTGGTTCGCATATTTATCAAAGCCACCACCCTGAATCATAAACCCAGATATAACCCTATGGAAGACTAAATTATTATAGAACTTAGAATCAACATAAGACAAAAAATTTTTTACAGTCACCGGTGCAGCCTGAGAATTTAATTCTACTGTAATATCCCCCATAGATGTACTTATTAAAACAGAATTCCTGCCGACACTATTAAACATCTTCATAGTAAACAATGTAAATAAAATAACTAAAATCACACTTAAAAAAATTGCAACATCCTTCCTCTTTAAAATATCTTTTATCTTTGACATATAGGATAAAAACAACTTCACTTTATAAAATTATTCCAACTCTCGCCCATAATCACGAACCTCCACAATCCGTTCCACAACTTTCTTTTCCCGAATATCTAACTCAACGCCCCGAAACATTTTATAGACAACTCCCTCTAATAAAACCCTCCTTTGCCATTCATTCATATTTCATTATAGGAATTTTTTTATATAAACCTTTCGGTATAGATTCAGTGCAACCCTTTTTATACCATTTTTATACCAATATTTATGGAAAAAGATTATCCCTGGATAATAAAAGGTAGTCAACGGATAAAAATAATAAAAGTAATGGGCAAACCAAAAATTCCAACCCAAATAAAAAACGATACAAAACTCGCTTTAAACAACGTCAGTGACATTCTTCGAGAATTTAGGAAAAAGAATATAATAAAATGCATTAATCCAAAAGAAAAAACAGGAAGAATTTATCAGTTAACGCCAAAGGGTCTAAGGATAAGGGAAGAAGTCTTAAAATAATCCATCCTCAGCTAAGCTACAATATCCATCCCGCCCAATAATTACATGATCCAAAACTTCAACACCCATAATCCTTCCAGCCTCAATTAAGCTTTTAGTAATGGCAATATCTGCATCACTCGGAGACGAATTCCCACTTGGGTGGTTATGCATTAAAATAATAGCAGCCGCACCAACTTCAAACGCAATCTTAAAAATCTCTCGCGGATGAACGATAGACTCATCAAGCGTCCCAATAAATAAAACCCTTTCCTTCAAAACCTTACGTCTTACATTCAAATAAACCACCTTAAAATGTTCCGATTCCAAATCCATCATCCCAGCACCAAAACCCTTCACAACATCACCAGCTTCTCTAACAAAGAAATCTTTGTCTTTTCCAGCACTAACTGCCCTTCGCCCCATCTCAAAACAAGCCGCAATCTGACAAGCCTTCGCTCTACCAACCCCAAATTCTTTTTCCAAACTAGAAACACTTAATCTAGCCATTCGTTTAAAATTATAATTTTCTAAAATACCCCTAGATATACTCATGACATCCCGCTCTCCATTGCCAGAAGAAATTAGAATGGCTAATAATTCAGAGTCACCCAAAACTTCTGGACCAAAATTAAACAACTTCTCACGTGGTCTATCATTCAAAGGCACATCTTTCATAAAAATTACAATTTAAACAAATTTAAAAACCTCTCCTTCAATCCTAAAGTTAAGCCCACATCGCGTACCGTCACCTCAAAGAGTCTCGGACACGAAAACTTAAAAGTTTTCTACGCGATGATGAACAAAGCCCACATCGCGTAATGGTATCGCACTGGTCTTGAACACCAGACCCTTCGGGGTATCCCCGTTCGATTCGGGGTGTGGGCGTAAAATACAATATTCGTCCACAAGAAATGTGCCGTCGAAGATGATGCAATTTTTTGTGGGAAAAAACTCATAGACAAGTCTTTTAAACCAAATCCATATCTATTAATCATTGAGTCCATATCGTATACTGTTACCTCAAAGAAATTCGAACCTAAAACCTAAAAGTTTTCAATGCGATAATAGGCAAAGCTCGTATCGCATAATGGTATTGCAACAGGCTCGAACCCTGTGCCCTCCGGGGCGTCCCCGTTCGATTCGGGGTACGAGCGTTTCTAAAAATAATAATATAAAAATTAAAGTTTATATTTTGTTACAATTATTTATTAAATAATATATAGACTACCAGAAAAGATACTATCGTAGCAAAGATGCAAAAGGTTAATATTTCATTCGTTATATTTTCATTTCCTTCTTATTTCCAAGCTCTTTTTGAATAGTACATAAAATAAATAGAAGCATTATTTAGATATTAGAGACATGGAAAGCTCAACCTAAATTGTATTAACATCGCTATTAAGAGAAGTTTTGCCGTATGCAAAATTTGGAAAAATTCGGCATGAATTTTCCTCATAATTCTTGTTAGTTGTTTTTTCTGCAAGAAAAAATTGCCGTAGGCGACAGTATGACGGAAGAAAAATTCGGCGTTACATTTATAATTATGGAAGCACTCCCCATTATAATGGCAGATGAGATTGTACCTTATCAAAGAATGAAATTAGAAGATTTAGCAGGTCTTCTCGAAGAACAACTCTTAGACATAGCTTATTATATGTTGAAATATTGTAACCATACTGTTCAATCTATAAGTCATGATATTCAAGAGACACTTTCTAAATGTGATGCTATGGATAAAACTGCTGAATTATATCGTTCTATACAATCTCAAAAAAAGTACAATCCATAAGCCCAATTTTTCTGAGTAATATTTTCTTGAACGCCCATTACCCAACCTTTAGTCGCATAACCCCATCAAAAACCCAAAAAACGAAACCAAAAACCAAAAATTTACACCATCCACACAATCAAACAATCCCCACCCCCAACTAAAAAGACCCATCATCCCACCAAAAAGCCAAGCCAAACCGACCTCGCTCTTCAACAAAAGCAGCCAAGCCAACTAAGACTCCACCACTCCTCAAAAACCTTTTCAGATCTTATCCGAACAACGAAGCCAAACCAGCAGCCGAATCAGCCTTAGGTTCTTCTTTCTTTTTCTCTTCTTTCGGTGCCTCAGTAGGTGCAGCAGCAGCAGGAGCTGTACTCACACTAGCATTTGCCAACTTATCAGCAATATCTACGCCAGACAAACTAGCAACCATTACCTTAACCTTAGCCTCGTCTACAGAAGCGCCAGTAGCAGCAACAACGGCTTTCAAATTGTCTTCATTGATATCCTTACCAACTTTGTGCAACAAAAGAGCAGCATATGTGTATTCCATTTTGTATTATTTTCTACAAACCTTATTTTGTAATTTAGTTTGTTGAATGCTATATGATGATTCCATTTATCCAAACAAGCTAGCAAGACCCGCAGCCGACTCTTCCTTAGCTTCCTCCTTTACTTCTTCTTTCTCTTCTGCAACTTCCTCAGCAGGAGCCGCAACAACTTCCGGTTCTGGCTCTCCACTAATAATCCTACTAACAATACCCTCTTCAACAGAAGCCTTACCTAAAATTAAATCCAAAGTTTCATTATTAACAATCCCCAAATCAACAGCCAAAGCAAAAGCCTTTCCAAAATCATATTCTAAACTTTTAATCATGGCATCCTTGTCAATCTTAATATCGGCATAAACGACACCATCCATATAAGCAGCAATAGGCTCAACACCAACTTCAAACGGAATAATATCTAACTTAGCCATAATGGAAGCAATAGCTTCACTAACTTTCTTACCTTCCTTCAAAATAATTTTATCCTGCATAACCGCAATCTTCCCATTCTCAACCTTAGGAGCTAAACCGACAGCACTTAAGGCAGAAATATCAGGACCAGGAACCAACTCAGTAGGACCAGCCTTAACCTCGATGTCAAACGGAGCAATCTGTCCAGCTTTAGCTTTAGCAGGACTCTTCTCATTAGCCAAAATACCAGAAATAACGAAGGCATCCTCATCGCTAAACAACATAGCAGTAGAATCATCAACATAAGGGACAAGCTCCCTTAATTCCTTAACTCCAGCATGATCTAAAGCAAAATTAACCAAACTTTTCTTAACAACCTGAACCTTAGCCTTAGCCCTCAACTTCTTCTTAATATCCTGAAACTGTGCCGACGGCAAACCCTTAACGGAAATAATCATGACAGTTTTCTTTTTTAATAACTCAGCCAATTCCTTAACCTTAGCCTTTTTAACATCACTAACCCGAGCCTCAACACTAGCATTCATCTTACTTCTTCTCCACAACAACAATAGGCTTAGTCATTGTAAATTTAACCAAAACATTCTTAATATTTTCCTTACCCTTAGGTAACTTTTTCTCTAATTCAGCAATAGCCTCATTAATATTCTCTACCAAATCATCATCATTCATACTTTCCTTTCCAACACAAACCTTAACTGACATTTCTTTGTTTTTTACTCTAATAGCCTTCTTCATCTTCTCAATCATAGCTTTAATCATAACATCGTCCTCCTTAGGAACAATACCAGCTAATGGTGATGGCATTTTATTCATAGGACCAAAAACTCTACCAAATTTTGTAGCAACCTTACCCATCATAGGCGCAACAGCCAAAAATGCATCATATTTCTTTGCCAATTTCTTAATGTCTTTCATCTCCTTATATTTAACGAAATCTTCCTCAGTAATAGTATCAACGTTACTATTCCTCTTCGTAAAAAAAGCAGCGAACTTTCTATCCAATCCATGTGGAATAAAGATAAAAGTGTTTAGAGCCTCTCTTCTAACATCAAAGCTTTTTAGATTAACAATTAAGTCCACGGATTGATCAAATTTTCTTTTCTTTTCTTTTCTTAACTCTTGTAGTGCTTTTACTGTTTCCATATTATATTAAACTGTTAGATTTATCTTTCGGATTACTCCTTCTACTAACAGTAGTATATCTTAACCAAATTTTTAGTTTATAAAACTTACTGCTTCTCAATTCTCAAAACAATACAATCTTCTCCGCCACAATTCTCAAATTCACTCTCTAGCTGTCCGACCAAATAACCATAATCAAGTGGCATATCTAAAGTCATAGTTATTTTAGTATTATCTAAACCAGAAGGAATGGCCCATTTCGTAATACCATCACATGAACCAACAATAGGGTCCAGAGTCTCTCCCTCAACCTCAGAGTCAAAATTCCTAGGAAGAGAGGGATAAACAACGTAACTATATTTCATAAACAAAACAAGAGCAACCAATCTATATTAATTACTGTCCTAGCATATATATTTTTATAAACCAATCATAACTAAAAATCAGATGGAACTAATCGCACTATTATCAACAGGCAAAGGAACATGGGGGCAAGTAGCCGGACTAATTCAAAAAGGAGAATGGGAAAAAGTAATCGTAGTCGGACCATCTTTCGCAAAAGAATTCACAGTCCAAAATGAAGCATTCGATTTCATAGAATTTGATCCATCTAAAAATTTGATCCAGTTAAAAAAAGAATTCTCTTCAAAACTAAAGGGCAAATTTCAAGGACTAGAAGTCGCAGTTTCTATAGCATCCGGAAACGGAAAGGAACATATGGCGCTACAGTCTGCACTTTTGAATTTACCAGTAGGAGTTAGATTTACCGCTCTAACTAAAGACGGAATTATATTTTTGTAAGATGATATTGGTAGAAGCAGTCCACGAAGAAAGTTATAGTTTCCCCAATTGGGGGAAAGCATTGATAAGTTATGCGAAAGGAGGAACTAATTATGAGGCACTTGTTCTTGTGCAAAAACAGGGCGAAGAAGTGGCACGAGAGATTCTTTGTACAGATGATTTTAGAAGTGGAAGGTCGTTTCTAGAGGGCTTTTTAAGTTCTGAAATTAGAAATGGAGCGGAGATCCCTCATGGAAATATTGCCAAAACAGGGTGGCTAGAGCCTTATTGTGATGCGCGACCAAGACCAAGCATTTCAGGAGTGACATCAGCTTTAGACAAAGAGCAGGCGAGATCAAGGGAGGAATAATATTTTTTAAAATGACAAGCGAAATAAGAAAAGCAACTGAAAAAGAAAGAGGCTTAGCAGTTAAATTTTTAGATGAGGCAGACCATGCTGGAAAGAATCTTTTAGATCAAGCCGAGGATATAGGCTTCAGAGTCATTTATGAAGAAGGAGAAAAAAACCATCTCCCAATTTTATTGCCTTCTGGAGGAGTGCTAGACTGGGATTTTGTCCCAAATAGCTTAGATGCGTTAACACATAATGATCCTAGGGAAATAGAAAATGCTGCGATTTATTTAACCCTTGTAAGCATTCCTTATTTAAAAAAACAGGGAGTGGATATCCCCCAATCACTTCTATAAATGTTAATTGGAAGACAGCTAAGAGAAAATGAATTAGGAAAAGGGTGGGCAGATTCAGAACCAGCAATAACCGAAGAAGATAAAGACAGGATAAGAACAGCAAGAACACTAGGGGCTGAGGGGTACCTATTTTTGGCAGACCCATTAGGAGACTTAATAGACGATTCTTTCTGTGTAATAACTCCAAACAGAAGAGTTCTCACCCTTATGAAACATACACGGCAAACAGTGTACCAGGAATAAGAGACTGGGTAACCTTTTCAAAATTAGAGGAATCAGAACTTAAAAAATCAGAGATATATCTCTTAACATATAACAAAGAATTCCTCGATCCATAATTAAACCCGATCAATCCGCATCTCAACCCCATCTCTAGCCAACATCACAACACAACTCCTCTCATCCTCAGCCTTGATACTATAATTATATTTTCCAATTTTTTTCTCATTTATCCCAGTCAAATCTTTATTGCTCAAGTCCCCATCGCTCTGCGATGAATCTTTCCAGTCGCAAGGCGACTGAGCTTTCCCACGCGAAGCATGAACTTCTCCACGGGCAGCACCCGTGAGCTCCCTCGCCATCCTCTCCGAAAAATCCATAACCTCATCATGCCAAACTTGATTGTCATATCCCATTCTCTCCCTAGAATACCCAACAGCCTTATACCCCTTAACATGAACAAAGTCAGGCTCAGCTCTCCTAATCAAATCACAATACTCCTCAAGATTCTCATCCGACATATTACTCATTTCGGCAAATTCACCCTCAGTCCCTTCCTTTACAATCGTCAACCTAATAACTCGCCTTACCCTTCCCTTTAATTCTCGCATCACATCAAGACTCTTCAAAAAAGTTTTCCAAGCATCTTTCTTAGTAGACCTATGCCACCTTAAAAATAAATTCTCATTAGGAGCGTTAGTAGAAATAGCAATCTGTGTAGGAAATTCACCTTTCCCTCTATCTAAATTCCTCAAAGCCTCAGGATTAAGCCCATTCGTAACCAAAAAACTAACAGCCCCACGTCGACGAATCTCCGCAAACATCTCACCCAACCGTGGATAAAGAGTAGCCTCGCCACTAAGACTCATGGTAAAAAGTTTAGGCTCAATATTCTTTTCAAAATTCTCAACATCAACATCTTTATTCCCCCTCATCCCCATTAGCATCTCCTTTCTCTTAGCAACAATTCCATCCAAAATTTCAATAGGATTATCCACCTTCGGCAAATATGTCCCAAGATTCATCTCAATTGGCCTCCAGCAATGTAAACACTGATTTTCACACCACATTACGGCGGGAGTCATTTCACAGCAGCCAGCACTCGAAATCCCATAAAACTTCTCTTTCCAGCACCCACGATCTCCTCGTAAAGAATTTTTAGTCCAACGACAAATCTGCACAGCACTTGTTTCTCCAACAAGTCCATAATTCATCTTTGTTAATTTTTCCTTAACACTAGTTGGACAGCTCTTACGCTTTGGATTCTTTCTTGCCATTAAAATAAAAATCCCACACACATTATAAAATTAATTAATTAAAAAATAAAATAAAAATTAGAGAGATTATCTCCTCTTTTTCTTAGAAACTTTCTTTTTAACTACTTTCTTCTTTGTCACTTTTTTCTTTGTAGCTACAGCAAGTTTCTTTTTTCTTTGTTCCATTGCAGTTACTTGTTTCTTAAGAGACTTAATCTTAATTTCGCACTGCTTTGGAGTTGTTGGTAAAGCCATTGTTTTTACACCTCATTTAGTTAGAGCTAAAAGCTCAATAATACAAAGACACTTTCCTTTAAATATTTTTGTTAAGAACATTTTTTTACAGTTATAAACTTTTTAGGAAAAATAAATATTTAAAGACGACAAATTTCAAATTTCAAACGAATTTTCTAATTTGAACATTTTATCTTAAAAATAATTTTACTAATGAGATTTTTAAAATATATCCTCAATGACCCGTAAGTATTTTATTAATAAATATAGGAAGCCTTATCTTTAGTCACCAAATTCGAATAGCCCAAAAAAACATCATCAACGCGAATGCAAATAAGACTAAATAAGTCGTTGCCGTATAAGCTCTCTTGGCCCATTTTGTAGATCCAAAAATCCCCAAAACACCAAGGTAAAAAAACCTGCCACCGTCGAGCATACCGAGAGGCATCATATTAAACAAGGCAACAAGTAAATTAATCACCATAACCCACCATAATAAATAATAAATAAAATAAACAAAATCACCATCCCATGTAGGTTTATAATAAGTTGAGGATTCCTTAAAATTCATAAACTTAGATAAAATTTTCTGAATAAAGTTCCGAGGATTGATTGCGCTATTTCCAACTCCAAGATAAGCTTTTCCCGAACCATCAGGACGTTCACTTAACATAACATCATATTCTTCTCTCTCATTGCTAGTTGTGTCCTCAGTTACAAACCTTACAATGTCACCAGGTTTCTTATTCTCTAAAAACCATCTTAAGTTATCAAGCCCTAAAATCTTAACATCATCAGCCTGAATAATTACTCCCTTCATTCCAGCTAAAACAGCAGGGGCTTCATCTAAAAGGACCGTGGTATGGTTATCTATATTAACTCCCTTTAAGATGAGGTTTTTAACATCAGTACTCATAAGATATTTTTTACCCATTACCTCAACCTCAGTAATATTTATATTAGCAGTTTTACCGCCCAAAAGAACACTCATGGTCCCCATGTCTTTACCAATATTATCAATAGAACTAAGTTGAACTTGGTGTGCCCCATATGAATTAAAAATATAACCAGAAGCCGTAAAGCTACTAAAAAAGAATGCAACATAAAGACCATAAAACAGCAACGCCATTAAAATATTTGCAAAAACACCAGCCCCTAAAACAGTCATCTGTTCTAAATTATTTTTCTTATGGAAGCTATTTTGTTCTTCTTCTACAAACGCTCCCAGTATCGGACCTAAAAACACCAGACCAGTAGATTTAATCTTAACCTTAAACAGTTTCATAAAAACACCATGACTAAACTCATGAGCAATTGCAACAATTGCCAAAGCAATAATAAAATATGTGAAATAAAATGGTGGAAAGATGTTTTGCATTCCAAACAGTTTAGGAAAATAAGGAATTAAAGGAGCGATAGGAGGCGCCTTAATCAATTTAGTAATCTCTGGGTGAAATAAATAAATTCCAACAGTTTGTCCTAGCATCCAAATCATTGTTCCCATCAGAATTCCACCAGTCCCAACAATGACCCATTTCATCTTCTTCATAATCCAGTTGAATTTTTTAGTAAATTTTCCAATTGCCTGAATACCAAAATTAGTTCTCCACATAAAAATCCAACCCTCTCTAGACAACTCGTCACGCCTATTTCGTAAAAAACTCCACACACCCAAGCTAAATAAAATCAAAAACGCGACATCATAGACCCAAAAGTTCACCATATTATTAATACCACAATTCTCTTTTAAAAACTATTCGCTTCATAAAATTAAAACAAGAAATACTATCAATCCCCCATTAATAAAGTCAATGAACCACCCAATCGCAAAGCAATTAAACCACCCAAAATTTTTTGAAAAAAAGTTTTGAACTACCCAAAAAATAACAAAGTTACTTTTTTCGCACAGGCCTAAACTCTTGAGCCTTACATTTTCGACATCTGACTTTCCCACCAATAATCTTCAAAGGTTCAACCTTCATCTTATGTTTACAAACCTTACAAACAAATGCATTCTTATACAATCTATTCTGGGTAGCCGGAATTTTAGTTGCCATTATCTAGCACTCCGAATATTTTGGTATTTTTCTTGAGCCATAAATAATCATCAAAATATCACTTTATAAAGTTTTCCGCAAGAACTCTCAAATAACCCTCTTTAGAAGCTTGTCACCTTCAATATCCCAATATTCGACATTGACCCCTTCACTAACCCCTTCAACATTCTCTCCAATAGTTAAATCCAAGTTCTCAAAACTCTCACTATCCATAATGCTAGCAATATCCCCATTAATTGACAATACTTGTCCATTTCTCTTATCAATCATAGGAATTTCAAACTTATCATGACCAGGAATAACCTGAACCTTCTTCTTCCCTGTAAAAACATTAATAGCCTCAAATCTAACTTTCGCATGTCCATGTTTTCCAGTCTTAGAAACATCCATCTTTTTTACCTGATGTGCAACGCCATCAAGTAGAAGAAAAGTACCTACTCTCATTTCTGTAGCATCAATAACTCTAGCAACCATAATAATAAGAAAAAAAATATCTTTTATAAAACTTTGTGTAACGTTTTAAAAATTCCCAAACTCTTATCTCATTAAAGATATCTACAGTCCAACCTCCAGTTTTTAACAAATCCCTAAAACTTAAAAACCTAAAACTTTTCTAATTTTTATGACAATACAAAAAAATGATTTTATAGAAATATTCTTCACCGGAAAAATTACTAGTACAGGCGAAGTATTCGACACTAATATCAAGGCTGATGCAACAATGGCAGGATTCAAAATAGAAGGCATCAAACCTCTAATAATGTCAGTTGGGCACAAAATGCTACCAGAGGGTTTTGATGCAGACCTAATAGGAAAAGACGAAGGAAAAGATTATGAGGTAAATCTAAAACCAGAACAAGCCTTTGGAAAAAGGAACCCTCAGTTTGTAAGAATGGTTCCAACAAAACACTTTCATGAGCAAAAAATACAGCCAGTTAAAGGTATGCAACTTAATCTTGATGGACAAATTGTAAAAGTTTTATCAAGCGATAAAGGTAGAACGCTACTAGACTTTAATAATCCATTAGCAGGAAAACAGGTGACTTATAATTATAAAATAACCAAGGTTATAACAAATCAAAAAGAAAAGATTAATGCTCTTCAAGAATATTTCTTCAAACAAGTTTTTGACTATGAAATAGTAGACAAGACAATAACTCTTACTGTCCCAAAAGAAGCAGAACAATTCATAAAAATGTTATCTTCAAAGTTTGAAGAAATCTTAGGATTTAAAATAGAAACCAGCCCAACTTCTTCGGGAAAAAAATGAAAACTTGGCGATTAGTAGCGAAGTGCCCATTGTTTAACATTTTACGAAGCGCACAATTCTAATACCCAACCCCACAAATTCTTAAAAACTCAAACTTCCAGTTTAATACATGGAAGACATATTAAGGGATGATATCCCAGAGGTGAGGTCAATTCCTCAGTCAAATGCGAATGCAGAAATAGACCGTGAATTAGAACAAATTTTACAAAAACAATCCGCAAGAATTAAAGTTGTAGGAGTTGGTGGTGGAGGTGGAAATACAACCTCTAGGATGCGAGAGATAGGAATTAAGGGTGGTGAAATAATAGCAATAAATACTGATGCACAAGATTTACTCTACGCAAACGCTGACCACAAAATCCTAATTGGAAGAGAAATATCAAAGGGACTAGGTGCAGGGTCAAATCCAAGAATAGGGGCGGAGGCGGCAAAAGAACAACAACAAGATATCAAGAAAAAATTAGCAAACTCAGATTTAGTTTTTGTTACATGCGGACTAGGAGGTGGAACTGGGACGGGTGCAGCACCAATAGTGGCTGAAATGGCAAAAAAACAAGGAGCCTTAGTAATAGGAGTTGTGACATTACCCTTTACTGTGGAAGGGGCAAAAAGAATAGAAAATGCAATGGAGGGGCTGGAGAGGATGGAAGGGATAGTCGATACATTGATTGTGATCCCAAACGATAAATTATTAGATTTGGCACCAGACTTGCCTCTTCCTACAGCCTTTAAGGTTGCGGATGAAATTTTAACAAATGCAGTTAAAGGAATCACGGAATTGGTCACATCGTCAGGATTGGTGAATCTAGATTTTGCAGATATTAAGGCAATTATGGCAAACGGGGGAGTATCCTTAATAGGGATGGGGGAATCAGACTCTAATGAACGAGCATCAGAAGCAGTCGATAAGGCCCTTAATAACCCACTCTTAGATGTGGATATAAAGAATGCACAAGGAGCTCTAGTAAATGTGATAGGTGGAACAGATTTAGCACTAGATGAATATAAACAGGTTGTGCAAAAAATAGGAGAACAACTTTCCCCAGATGCTAAACTTATTTCAGGAGCACAAATATCAAAAGATATGGAGAAATCTCTAAAAGTTATGGTTGTGATAACAGGAGTAAAATCTCCTCAAATATCAGGGGAGCGACTTCCTATCGAGGAGGCCCGAAGAAAGGATATGGAAGGGGAATTGGGGATTGAGTTTTTTGAAGAATGAAATTTTTTTAGTTAAACAATCTAAGGACTCAAAGACTAAATCTTAGAACCCCCCCGAAAATCTAACTAAGCGTACCAGAAATTCAATCAATATCTATGAATAATCTTAAAAACCAATTAATCATTTAATAAATATGGTAAAAAGAATAAAAAGAAAAATAGCATCACAATATCACAAATACTCGAGAGTATGGCACCTTCTACAAAAACCATCAATAGAAGAATTCAAGACAATTTCGAAGGTTTCTGTAATAGGTCTTCTAGCAATAGGCGCACTTGGCTTCGCAATCTCTGTGTTTATGAAGTTAATAATTTAAAATCAGCTACCAAAACTTTTTTAAACCCAAATTTTCTACAATTGATATCTAGTTCTTAGAAATTTCGAGGGCTAGTTATAAACAATTAACTTACAAAATACAAAAAATCATGGCAATAGGATATGGAGACGAATTTGACTACCTCGATGAGGATGATAGCAGCGCAGAAGATACATTTGCACCAAAAATAAAAGGGGCAAGTAGCCCCTCACTGGTACCAGAAGACGAGGTTGACACAGAACCAGCAAAAGAATTAGAAGAAGAAGAAAAGGAGATAGAAGAAGAGGCTAAGGTTGAAAAAGCTCCAAGGGAACATGAGTCCCAAATTTATATAGTAAAAGTTACAACAAACAAAGAAGATAAGGCATTAGAAATGATTGCCGACAAAGTTAATAAAAAAGGAGTAGGGATATATGCAATTGCAAGACCCCATGGACTGAGAGGTTATATCTTTTTAGAGTCTCCAGACCATAAGCACGCAGAAGACGCAGTTTTTAATCTACCTTATGTTAAGGGAATTATTGGAGAGACTGTATCTTATGATAAGGTAAAGCAAATGCTAGAGCCAGTTGCAGCAGATATTAAGATTGAAAAAAATGATATTATTGAAATAATCTCTGAACCATTTAAGAATGAGAAGGCAAAGGTTGTCAGAGTAGATAAACCAAAGAATGAATGTGTGGTTTCTCTCCTAGGTGCAGCAGTCCCTATCCCAGTTACGGTAAAATTAGATAATGTTAGAGTAATCAGGAGGGAGGACGAAGAGTAGGTTTTAGATACCAGATTATGCTGGGCAAAAACCTCAATTTTTAAATATCTCTAGGAATATTTAAAAACTACTTTTTCAAAAATCTACAATGGCAGTTATAAAATTATTAGTTGAAGGCGGGAAAATGACACCAGGTCCAGCGATTGCACAACAATTAGGTCCAATGGGAGTTAATATGGGGAAAGTTATCTCCGACGTCAACGAGGCAACGCAGGAATTTAAAGGCGTAACTCTTCCAGTTCATCTGACAGTAAACGCAGACACAAAAGAAGTCAAAATCAAGGTTTTATCTCCACCTACTTCTGAACTACTAAAGAAAGAACTAGGAATAGAAAAAGCATCCGGAGCTAGATTAAAGCAGAGGGTGGGAAATCTTGCAATTGAACAAGTAATATCAGTATCAAAATCAAAACATGACGCAATGTTGTCAAATGATTTTATGGCAACACTAAAATCTGTAATTGGAACATGTCAGGCAATGGGGATATTAATAGAGAATAAGGAAACAAAAGAAATAATGCAAGATATTGAAGAAGGACAATTCGCAGAGGAAATCACAGCGAAAAAAACTAATGTAGATTCAGAGAAGAGAAAAGTATTAGATGATTATTTCGAAACAGTTGCTGTAAAACAAGAAGCAGTGAAGAAGGCAGAAGACGCAGAGAAGGAAGCCGAAGAAGAAAAGAAGGCAGCCAATGCAGTTGCTGCACCAGAAGCAAAGAAATAGATTTATTAATGGATAAATCACCTCATATTTATGGGGCCATGGTCTAGCCTGGTATGATTCGAGGTTTGGGACTTCGCGACCGCAGTTCAAATCTGCGTGGCCCCATTCAAAATCAAAACAGAACGCGATTTGAACCCCGGTTCAAGTCTGTGGCGAGTAATTCGCTCCAAGCAAACCAAAAGGTTGAATAAGATTGCGAGGTGCAAATTACGAGAAAAGCCTCATTCAAAAACAAAAAAACAAAAAAACAAAAATGGCAGTAAAAAACAAAAAAATCGGAAGCGCAGGAAGATTTGGCGCAGGCTACGGTAAAATAAAACAAAAACTCGTAGCTGTAGAGAAAAAACAGCGAGTTAAGCAAGAATGCCCATTTTGTAAAGGAAGGGCAAAACGAACAGTAAAATCAATCTGGAGTTGCGTAAAATGTGGAAAAGAATTCGCATCCGGAGCATATCATTTAAAAAACCAAAAAACCAAGAAATAATATGGAAAAACCAAAAATTAAATTTTTAGAAAAGAAGTTTCTCTACTTGCGAGAAATTTCTCTTTTCTAAAGAGAAAGAAATCATGGCAGGATATAAGTGCTTTCATTGCGGAAATAAACTCAAGTCGGAAGACTTAAAAAAACGATTTGTTTGTCCAGAGTGTGGATCAAGAATTTTCTACAAACCAAGAAATAAAATGAAAACAGTGAGCTCAGATTAATATGGAAGAAGGATGTGGTGATAACTGCGGGGGACACAACCCCAACCCCTTGGCAAATCTAGACCAAAAAACCCAAGCACAAATTCAAGAATTACAAATGATGGAGCAGTCATTCCAGCAACTTCTAATGCAAAAGAATGCGTTTAGCATGGAGTCAAGCGAAACAGATCTTATTATTAAAGAGGTAAAAAAAACAGAAGGAGAAGTTTCTAGGATAATTGGAAACCAAGTGGTAATAAAAACAACAAAAGAAGTAATTCTAAAAGATATGGAAAATAAAAAGAAATTAATTGATACAAGAATGAAAGCAATTAATGAACAAGAACAAGAATTTTCCAAAAAAATCGAAGAAGTTCGAGAAGAAGTAATGAAAAAGATTCAAGGATAAATTTATTAAAAATTCTAATCTAGTTACAAATTTAAATTAATTAGACAATATACTGTCTTAACCTTGATACACATACTCTGTCACATAAATATTTAAATACTGAAAATATGAAATTACATTATGGCTTTCGATATATTCAAAAAAATGATGGGAAACGGAGAAGAAGTTTCATCCGATTTTATAGAAATTGACTTAGAACAGGAGAAGTCTGACTCTAAAATTCTAATCAAAACATTTGTTCTAAAAGTTTATGAAGATATCAACCCAATCCTAAACTCTCTAAGAGAAGGGTACACAATCGCAGTAATAGATATCAAAACACTAAAATCAAAAGATGTAATCGAGTTAAAGAGAGCAGTCTCTAAAATCAAAAAAACAGTAGAAGCCCTAGAGGGAAAAATCGCAGGATTCGGAGAGAACACAATTATCGCAACACCATCAAAAGTTTTTGATATTCAAAGGGGAGTATCTGAAGCTCCAAGAACAAGATCTGACGAAATTGAAAGATTTTAGTTTGCCCAATTCTTAAAAACCCCAATTGTCCCATAATATTATGAAAACAAAGTCCGTACAAACCAATAATAATTCTAAACCCATGAAGGTATTACTTATAGAAACAAAGCGAAAATTCAAAGACACCGACATAAATTTATCTCTCTTAGCTGGACTTCCCGGAAAAACAATATCTCTAGCAGCAACAATCCAATATATAGACCTAATTCCAAAAGTAAAAGAATACTTAGAATCTCAAGATAAAAAAGTAGTAATAAAACAAGGGGCATATTACAATGCCCACGTTTTAGGTTGCAACTCAACAGCACTTGACAAAGGAGCTGATACTATACTAATAATAACGGATGGCAAATTTCATGCAATCAACAATGCAATCCAAATTCAAAAACCAATTCATGTATTCTCTGGGAAAACTCTGGAAAAAGTGACTCAAAAAGAAGTTGATACACATAATAGAAAAACTCTAGCAAAACAAAAAAAATTCCTAACATTAAAAAAAGTCGCTCTAATTCTCTCGACAAAACACGGGCAACATCACAATCAAATTAACAAAATAAAAGAGGAAATAGAAAAGCTAGGAAAGAAAGCTTACATCTTCGAATCCAATAATATCAATATTCAAGAGTTTGAAAACTTTCCACAAATACAACTCTGGATAAATACCGCCTGCTTTGGATTAGCCAAAGACGATTCTAAAATAATCAATCTCCAAGACATCACCCAATTTCTAAAATAATAAAATAATAAAATAATAGTAAAGTATTAGATATTATATCTATTTTTCCATTAAGCCCATAACACCAATCGCCAAAACAATTAATGCAATAACCCATCCAATAGCACCTGTAGTCAAAGTTCCCAAAACATTGACATTAAGTAATGGCAAAAGCATTATAATACCAATCACAGTCACAAGTGAAGCATTCAATTTACTCATCATTTTTTATTACCTCCATTTAGTTTTTACTCTTAACTTAAGCACGTAAAAAACGTACAACATCTAGCCTACATCTCGGATATCCGCACACTCAAATTTGATTTTGTCAAATTTTGGCCATCGAAAAAACCGTCTTTAAAGCAACAACAATGGTGGCCGGAACAAACAATAATAACAAGCTTCCTAACACATTCCGAAGAGAAGTAACAGCGTAATTATTAAGTGCAATATATTTCAAAGGCTCCATCCCTAGAGAGCCGACAATAACCAATGATAAACTTGCAATCAAAAACGTCATAGAATCTTTATCGTTAGTATTCATAAACCCAATAATCAATCCAATAAGAACTAATGTAGTATAAAATAAACCTCCAGCCTGATCGAGTGGCTCATTAAACATCCCAAAAATAACAGCCAAAACCACACCAATCAAAAAGGCATATGCTCCCAATAAATTTTCCTTAGATTTCACCATAGAATATCGACGACAATATTATATTTAAACTTATCCTTTCAAAAATATATGAAATATTCCGAAGATTATTAAGTCATTTAGTAAAAACCATTTGCAACTTTTCTCTTGGTCTCCGCTTACTGTATTACACTATCGCTTCAAGGAAATTTCTTCTACAAAAAAACTTTCGAGGTCACTTCATCCCGCTCGAGACAATGGGGTGTTTAACAATAATTCAACGAAATTTCCATTTCTGTTAAAGAACGAGTCAGGACTAAAAAAGAAAAAAAAAGCTTTGGCTAAAGTGAAATTCCTAACCACCGTAAAGTGGAAGGGTATGAAGAGAAAATAAAAATAATAAATAAAAAGATTGATTATTACTCAAGTTGCTTAAACATTGTATGTAAATCCATCACATCCCAATGTTCAGCCAATTTGTTATCCTCAATCCGGTAGATATCTATTGCATTAAAATTCATTTTTTGCCCTTTAGCTTTAATACCTATCCAATCATTCTTCATGGTTCCATAAAATCTTCCATAAACAACTACTTTATTTTCTTCAGCAATTATTTGGAATTCTTCATAGCCCAAATTTGGAAATGCATTGATAAATCCTTCAAAAAATTCCACAAATCCCTTTGAACCTTGTTTAACAAGTGGATTGTGCTGGATATAATCCTCTTTCCAGAATTTTGGTACAGCTTCCAAATTATGTTTATTGAATACTTCATTTGATGCTTTTCTTACAAGTTCCTTTTTACTCTTCATTTTTTACCTCCTATAATTTACTTAGTAAATCAAGTGAAAAAAGGAAAGTATATAAACATGTTCTAACTTCTGATATAGTAGATTACATAAAAGTAACTTAAGAAAACATGAAATATGATATAATCAAGGAAATTAATTGTCCATATGAGAAAACAATTAAACTAATAGGAAACAAATGGAGTCTATTAATTATAAAGGAATTCCATTTAGCCAACAAACCATTAAGGTTTAATAATTTGTTAAGGTTACTAAAATCAATAAGTTCAAAAACATTATCTGCTAAACTAAAAGACCTCATTAAATATAAAGTAATAAAAAAAGAAATAGTTAGTACCCTACCAATTATTGCTTTGTATTCGCTAACAGATAAAGGAATAGAACTTATTAAGGTGTTAGATTCAATGGCTGAGTGGAGCATTAAATGGCATAAATAAGTGATTCTTTATTTTTATTTTTTATTCAAACACCAAACCCGGTTCCACCTACCTATCCAACTTCGTCGGCACTGGGTATGAAAAAGGGACCTATGTGTATAAGGGGAAATACTATACTTTAGGCAAGGATGCAGCCCTTCCTAAAGGGGGAACGATGCTAGATAGCTGGAGACTCGCCGGAAGTGGAACCGACGCTCTTCTTTCTGGTCTCAACTGGGCCGTCTACGCCTACATCGGAGGACAAATGCTTGGGTCCATGATGGGTCTTGGAGAGGGTGGCAAAAAGGCCCTATCCACCAGTATGGCGGCAGGCTTCGGGTAATACAAATAGGCAATAAAGTAAGAGTCATACCAAAATTAACATCTAGTTTAAGATTAGTAAAATTTAACGAAAAATCTGAAATAAAATAAAATATATTCGGGATATATGGAAAGAAAAGTTGTCATTTTTGGTACAAGTGCTAAAGTTACTTGCCAAAAAGAATATCTTGAAAAAGACGCCATCTTAGTAATATTAAAACAAAAAAGTTACGATACTAAAAGTATTATTAAAAATCGTTTTAAAAATATTGGAGGACGAAGGTTGGGGCGGAGAGGGTTCCCATTGAAGGTCATATTAATATTAGGGTTGGTAAAGTTGATAGATTACTTAGAAGTTTTATTGATACATATAAACCCAAGAGAGCATTTGTTGTAAATTATTTAGAAGAGAGTGGGAAGAAGATGGTTGGAGAGTGTAAGATCGTTTTTTGCGACGTTTTTGAATTTAAAAATTTGATTGATATGGGGTAAGGGATTGTAGGATTTTTGACATTTAGTTTTCCACTACTAAATGACAACAATAGAAAGATTTAAATAGTATTTACACTTGTATATTGTATGGGATTGACTGATAAAATTGGAAAAAGTAAAATTGGAAAAGGTTTGGCCTTAGGTGCCATGCTTGGAGCTAGTGTTTTGACTAGCGGATGCAATCAGGCTTATACCAACGCCTTATCTAGAAATGTCGGAGAAAGTTATCTACAAAGTGCTGTTGTTAGTAGTGCGCAAAAAAGGTTTGGACCTGAGCAAGGGACTAATGTTGTTGTTAATGGAGAGAATCAATTGAGTCCTGCAGACGTGGCAACTCTTAATGAAATTAGAAAGATGCCGAGAGTCCTTAATCTTGGAGATAGGGATGGAGATGGAGATTTAGATTGGGCGTATTATGATGGGAAGGGGCATGGATACGAAGCACAAATAGGATTTAAGGGATATAATGGAAAGTATAACGCTAAGCGAACTTCCTACTTTAATGAAAAGCATTTTGTTTATTTTGTCGGAGAGAAACCACATGATGTGCCAAAGGATGCGTTGATTATTTGGTATAAAGACCCTACCCTAAAGCTGGATTAATGAAATATTTATAAAGAATCTTTAGTTGAAACTTATATGAATAATAAAGGGAAGATTGTTTTAACACAGGTCATTATTTTATTGATTGGGATGATTGGGTTTGTTTATTTTATAGGAAATGAAGTTGTATCTGTTAGTGCTGAAACATGCTCTGATGGCACTATAGTTTATCATGTTTCTGAGTGCGATGAAAATCCCCCTGACGGCTTAAAGAGTAATGATAATAGTATCGCTCCTGCTATAACCGCATCTCCAACCCTAGCCAAACCCGGATCCACCTATCTATCCAACTTCGTCGGCACTGGATACGCAAAGGGAACCTACACTCTTAAGGGCAAATACTATACTTTAGGCAAGGATGCAGACCTTCCTGAAGGGGGAACGATGCTAGATAGCTGGAGACTCGCCGGAAGTGGAACCGACGCTCT
>CAZROF010000006.1:0-35873 GCA_964601675.1 Candidatus Woesearchaeota archaeon | reverse complement strand
AATCCTTCTCTCCATATTCCTCATCACTAGTCAAATCGAAATCAGAAACATGAACGAAAGAACCCCTTGACCCAGAAAAAGAAAAAGCCCTCCCAATCCCAATGGCTCCAATAGCATCCAACTTATCTGCATCATACAAAGCCTTCGCCTCAACACTATTCGCCTTATTCTCACCCCTATTTCTATGCGCCTCAACACAATGAACAACCTTCTCAATCTTATCTTCAGAATAACCAAGCTCTCCTAAAATCTCCCTAGCAATCTCCCCGCCCCTCTTAGCGTGACAAACTTCTCCCTTACTCTCATCCTGCTCCCTCCTAGCTACATCATGCAACAAAACAGCAGTCCGTAAAATATCTAAATCAGCACCCTCTTTCTCACCAATCGTCATGGACAAACTCAAAACTCTATCAACATGATGAAAATCGTGACATGGGTCAGTTCCCTCAAAATAAGGCACAACCTTCTCTCTCAATCTCTCAAAAAATTCCTCGGAACCACTAGAGCCATCCATAATTGGAAAATCCATAAACTCACTCAACAAACTAGCCTAATAAAGCTTACTCTAACAAAATCCATGTCGTTCGTATTAACTCATGAATAAATATTCTTCCTCCCCTAAATAACCTTACTCTGATTAAACTTACCCATAATATCCGTCCTCTTCTTAACATTTCGCAAAATCTTCTGATCATTAACCTCAACAAATCCCCTCTTTAATAACCCAATACCATGCTCTCCAGAAACCTGACCACCAAGTCTCTTAACTAATTTCATCATCTCTGGAATAAACCTTTCCTGCTCAATATTAAAACAAGGATGAATTATCCCAACCCCAATATGTCCAAAGGTAGGTATGCCATTAGCCTCAAGCCAATTCATCAATTTTGGAAACCTATCTAACATAATTTTAGGATCCTCAATTCTAGAGTTACCCTGTCCAGCAACAAAAGGATAAACCGAATCCCTCATCTCCATAACCTTTTCATAATCTTTACCCTTCAAGCTCCCTTCTTCACTTTCATATTCAACAATTAAATTATAACTATCTTCAAGTCCAATCCCTTTAGAAACTCGCCTATCTAAAAACTCAATCATAGAAATATCCCGTCTCTGTTTTAAATTACGAACATACCTAACAATATCATCTAAATCACTCAAACTAATCAAGCTTACACTTCTATCCGCAGCAGGGTGTAAATTTAAACAAGCCCGAACAATCACTCCAGTTATTCCCTCCATCCCAACATAATCCGACAACTCTGTTACACCCTTACGTTCGAGATTTCCATTACAGTCTATAACCTCCACCCATCGAACCCAAGCCGAAGTCTTTCCATACCTAACAGCCCTCGAACCAACAGCATCAGTAGCTATCATACCACCAATAGTGGCAACCGCATGACTCGAAGGATTAACAGGAAACTCCAAGCCACTTTTCCCCAAATAATCCTGTAAATCATCCAAAATAACTCCCGCCTCAACCTCAATTATTCTTCTTTCCTCATTAAAATTAGAAATACCTGTCATCTTAGATAAATCCAGAACAATTTCATCTTGCGGCACAGCTCCACCAGCCAAACCAGTCCCAGCCCCACGAATAACAATTTTTTTGTTATTTAAAATACAATCTCGAATCTCTTTCAAATTTTTAGGATGAACGACATTCACAACCTTTCCTTTTAATCTTGAAGCGTCACTACAATAACTATTAAAAAATTTATTATTCATCTCTTCAACCCCCTCAATCTACCCAAAACAAAACTAGAAAATTCAATAGACTTCTCGCTCACTGACTTTAAATTAGAAAAACAAAGTCCGCAAGAGGAAATTATTTTATTAGCACCATCATCAAAATTCTTAATCCTATCTTTAGCAATCTTCTTAGCCAAACCCTCAAAATTAGCACGAACTCCTCCACCGCCACCACAGCAAAGTGCATTCTCCCTATTAAATCTAGATTCAAGAATTCGTCCTCCTAAAATATTAATAACTTCCCTAGGTTCTTCATAAATTTTAGAATATCTCCCCAAATGACACGAATCATGATAACCAACCAGTTCCCTCTCTTCATCATCACCCTTCCATTTCAAACCTCTCTTTCTTAATGCCCTCAAAATTACAACAGTCGCATGCTCAACTGAGATATCCCAATCACGAACCAATTTCGGATAAATCTCTCCAAACATATGCAAACACGAAGGACAATTCGTAATAATTTTCTTAATATTCCTCTCCCTAAAAAGCTTCAAATTCTTTTCCGCCAACTTTTTAGCATCTTTGCGATATCCGGCATTTAAAACTGGCAAACCACAACAGACTTCGTCATCACCAAACATCACAAAATCGATACCAAGTCTATTAAAAATTTCTTTATAATTATCAAACTCCTGATTAAGCACCCCTTTAGTCAAACATCCAGGATAATATAAAACCTTCTCTCCTTTTATCCAGCTAAATAAATCCATTCAATCTTAACCCCAACTCTAATAATTTAAATTCCAACTCCTCAACATTCTCGAATAAAATAGTTTTAATGCCAAGCTTCATAGCAGGCTCCAAATTTTCCATTTTATCATAATAAAAATAATAATCATGCCTACTTAAAATTTTATATTCTAAAAAATATAATTTATCTCTAAAAACTACACAAAAATTCCCTAACTCATTTCACCGGAAACTCTGTACCTCAAAAAAATATTTAGCATTTTCTAAATTCCCCTATCCCACCCATTTTACTAAATAATAAAAATTTTCTATATGCCAATAATCCCAATCAATTAGCTATATAGGTGGAACCAACAATCACACATCAGAAACATTCTATCAAAAAATTGTCAAATAAAATCAAAGGAAACCCAATAAAGAAAGCCCAAGACCTACCATAACAATACCAGCAGCCAACCTCATAAATCTTTTATTCTTCTGAACCCAACCATTCACAACATCAACCTTCGCCCCACTATAAACAAAATACGAAATCAAAATCAATGGAGAAACAAAAATTACATTATATAAAACCAAATAGAAAATCCCTTCCGCTCCAAAATTCGCCATCAAAGAAAGAATTGCCAAATAAATTCCACCCGTACATGGCAACTCAACTAAGGCAACCAATGTTCCTAGTAAAATTAAACTAAGAAATGTCCCACGTCGAGCATACTTTTCAAGCCAAGGTTTCACTCCTTTAGGAATCGCCAAACTTATACCCTGCCCTCCCCAAAAAAAATCCTTAAACTCAACTAACGCCATTATTAAAATAACAACCCCAACAAAGACTCTAACTTCATTCATCATTAAAAAATTAGAAGCAAATTTCATAATCCCCAACCCAGCAGCAAAATAAACAACAAAGATAGTAAATGTATAAATTAATCCACTTCTAAAAGCCCTCTTAGCCGAACCCATAGAAAGTAAAACTGCCATCAAAAAAAGTAAAACTCCAAATGCACAAGGATTAATAGAATCAATTAAAGCAGCCCCTACAACAACCCACAAATTCAAGCCCTTCTTGGTATTACTAATACTCCCTATATTATAAGCTTTAAAATTCACAATTGAATCTTTCAAATCCTCAATAATAGAACTATCTCCCATCAAATAAGAAAACTCACCATCCCTCTCCATCACGACAAACGGAATTCCCCCATTCTCAATACCAAATCTTCTCAAGCTATCCAAATACTTCTCACGATTAACAGGACTCGCCACTTCAAATTTTTCTAAATTAACACCATCAAGTACAGAAACATTATCCAAAATTCCACTCGCAAGAACTTCTTCGCAATGCGGACAACTAACTGAATAAAAAAACGAGACATTAGTAGCAGGCACAGCAGACGCAAGGCCAATTAAAAACAAAAAACCCAACACTAAATATAATTTCTTCATAATTTTAGAATAAAATATTCACCCTTAAAAATATTTCCTAAAAGGCACCACAATCCATTCAACAATTCTCCCAAAAAAACTACGCTGTCTCCATTTCTCATAATCAAATACTTTAGTTTTCTCGAGATTTCCAAAAAAATCCTTTCGCAAAGAAAGAATAATATTTTTATTTTTTCCCAAGAGATCAATCTCATACTGATGTATAAAACTACGATAATCTAGATTAGAAGAACCAAGCAAAAAGAAATTATCGTCAATTACCAATAATTTAGAATGAGAAAGCTTAGGAAAATAAAAAATCTCAACTCCCATCTTGTACAATCTTCCCAAATATCTATTCCTAATAATATCAAGTATTTTGACATCAGAAGTTTTCGGTAAAATTATCTTAATCTCAACTCCACGACTCAACGCATCTTTAAAACCCGTTCGAATAGATTTAGAAGGAACAAAATAAGGCGTCTCAATAAGAATTTCCTTCTTGGCCTCATCAAGCATCTTTTTGTAACTTCTCTCCGTCAAATCATGAATCCTCAAAGGAAGACCCTGAAGAATCTCCATATCCTCATGAAAAATTCTCTTAACCCTTTCTGTATCCCATGAATTAAATTTCCTCCACGCTCTATTAAAAGAAACCCTAAGCGCCTTAGCCAAAGACCCCTCAATTCTCAAAACCAGTTCCTTCCAATTAATACCATTAGAACTAATATTTGCCGAACCCATATAAGAAATATTTTTGTCAATTATCAACAACTTCCGGTGATTCCTCTCATGATTAGTATTAATAAATCGGAGCACATAACGAAACTCTCTAAAAAATCGGACTTCTCCCCCAGCGCTAACTAAATCTTCAAAAAAATCCTTTCGAACACTAGATCCCCATGCATCCACCAAAATCCTCACTCTGACACCCCCTAAGGCCTTCTTCGTTAAAGCATCTCTAAATTTTCTACCAACCTCATCTTCTCCATAAATATAAGTCTCTAAAAAAATTTCCTTTTTAGCTCTCTCAATATCCAAAAGCATATTGGAATAAATCTTTCTAGGATTAGACAAAACAGAATATTTCATCATTCCCACCTAGCATGCCCAAACTGAATCACCAAATCACAATCCGAATCTGGCAAATCACATGCTCCAAAACAATCTCCCAAAAAAATTCTAACAGAAATATCACACCTTTCTTCAATATAATCGACCAAAACAAGACCCCACGGCTTTAATCCATCAGGCAATTGCAATAAAACACTTTTAACCTTATTCTTCTTAATCTCACTCACAATTCTCCCTAGCTCCAATTCATAATTTTTTTCGAGATTCTCCAATTTGTATTCCATAGAAAAACAAAAGAATCAACATTTAAAAATCCTCTATATCTTCCTTATTCATGGCAATCAGACAACCAATAGTAACCGTAGCAGGTCACGTAGATCATGGTAAAACCTCAATCCTAGATAACATAAGAGGAACCAAAATACAAAAAGCCGAAGCCGGAGGAATAACCCAAAAAATCTCATTCACAACTTTACCTTACGAAAACATCCAATCCCGCGCGCAAGAGACTCTAAATAAATTCAAAATACCACTAGAAATCCCAGGACTACTATTCATCGACACACCAGGACACGCAGCATTCACAAACATGAGAAAACACGGCGGTTCTCTGGCAGACATCGCAATACTAGTAATCGATATCAATGACGGAATTAAACCACAAACAGCCGAAGTTTTACAAATCCTAAAAGCAAACAAAACACCTTTCATCATAGCCCTGAATAAAATCGACAACATCTCAGGATGGAAAACTTCTGAAAATCTCCTCTCATTAGAATCAATAGAAAACCAAGCAATCAACGTAAAACAAAACTTCGACGAAAAATTTTACACAATAATCGGGAGCCTACACTCTCACGGTATAACAGCAGATATGTACTCCAAAATAGAAGACTTTACAAAAGCAGTAGCAATTATCCCCTGTTCAGCCGAAACAGGAGAAGGAATATCAGAAATACTGGCAATAATAACCGCACTCTCACAAAAATTCCTAGGTGATAAAATAATTTGCAAGGAGCTGGGAAAAGGTATAGTTTTAGAAGTCAAAAAGAATAAACAAGGAAACTTTCTAGAATGTATCTTCTATGATGGTTGTCTAAAAAATACAGATCAAATAGCAATAGCTTCACTAGATGACGAACCTATTACAACAAAAATAAAAGTAATTCAAGAAGCCCTTCCTCTAAATAAAGGATACATTACAAAAGAAAGCGTAACAGCGGCAACAGGACTAAAGATTCAAATCAACACCAAGAAAGAAATACTGCCGGGAATGCCAATACAAGTAATAACTGAAGAAAATACCCTTAAGAAAATAACAGAAGAATTCAAATCCGAAATATCAGAAGAAATTCAAACATCCTCTACAGGGATTATAACAAAAGCAGATTCACTAGGATCCCTACAAGCCCTAATGGTTTTACTAAAACAATCTGGTATACCTGTGCTAAAAGCCTCAATCGGACCAATCTCAAAAAAAGACATATATTCAACCAACGCAATTCAAGAAGAAGAGAGCAAAATAATAATCGGATTTAATGTAGAACCACTAGAAGAAATCAAAGATTTAGATGAACTAAAAAAAGTGAAAGTCATAACAAATGAAATAATTTACAAACTTATAGAAGACTTAGAAAAATACAAAGCTACCAAACTCGAAGAAATCGAAAAAAAGAAATTAAAAGAACTCCCAACAATTTGTAAACTAAAAGTATTAGACTTCTGCTTTAGAAATTCTTCTCCAGCAGTCTTTGGTGTAAAAATAGAGGCTGGAAACCTAAAGGCTCACGAACGATTTATCAACAAAGATGATAAAAAAATAGGGCAAGTAAAAGAAATTCAACACGAAAAAAAATCAGTAAATAAAGTAGAATCAGGTAAGGAAGTTGCAATATCAATGCCTGGAGTAAACTTCGAAAGACAATTAACAATAGATGAACCTCTCTATACAAACTTAGCAGAATCCCAATTTCGAAAATTCAAAGAACACAAAAATCTGCTTTCTTCAGAAGAAAAGTCAATTCTACAAGAAATCGCTGTTATAAAAAGAAGAGAAAATGTTACTTGGGGAATTTAGAATTTATCATTACTTTTCAAATGGAAAAACTATCATAAATTTATTTATAACAACCTAATCTTAAACTCAATTTAAGACTCACCCCAGAGAAATTAAAACGAAAAATTCTGAAATTATTATCTTCGTTAAAATCATAAACTAAAAAGAAATCTTAAAATTGTTTCATAATTTCAGCTAATCATGGAGAAGGAGGTTGGTTTATTGTAACTGGAGGAATTGAAAAAGATGAAACCAATAAACAAGCCGTGGCTAGAGAAATTTTTGAAGAAACAGGTTTAGATACGGAAGAAATTACCCCTCTTAACTTGGGTTCAATATATAATTGGGAAGATGAAGTATATGAAGAGCATAACTTTATAACATTTGTAAAACATGGAAATATTGTCTTAAATGAAGAACATTCAAAACATAAATGGTTAGATATTGATAATTTTATTAAAAAAAATAAAATGGGATGATAATAAGAAATTATTAAAAAAAAGCAATGAATAAAGAAAAATATTTTAAAGAATTTGAATTTAAAACTATAGGAAAGAAAATGAATAATCTAGCAATAGCGACAATGAATCTTACAAATGAAACAAATGTTGGAGGTCTTATTAGAACAATAAATACTGCGAATATAAACCAATCTCTCCTTTTAAAAAAATGAAAACAAAATTCGATTCCTACATTAATAAGGATATGTGCTACGGATGTAAATTCTGCCTAAAAGGTCAAAAACTCGTCCTGTTCGTCGGAGGCAAATGCTCAAGAAAATGCTGGTATTGCTCCCTCTCAAAAGGCAGAAAAAACTCACCTCAAATGTGGGCAAACGAAAGACCATGCAACGCCACAAAAGATATAATAAAAGAAGTTCGTGATTCAAAAGCAAAAGGAGCAGGCATAACAGGTGGCGACCCCTTAGTATACATAGACAAAACAATAGAATCAGCAAAAACCCTCAAAAAAGAATTTGGGAGAAAGTTCCACATCCACATATATCTTCCCCTAACACTAGTAAATAAATTACAATTAGAAAAACTCGCACAATATATAGATGAAGTCAGATTCCACCCGTCATTTGTAGCAGAAACACTAAGCGAAGAAAAAAATTGCGAAGAACTAAACAAAATAAAAACGGCCTCCGAAATATTCGGACAAAGCAACACTGGACTAGAAATGCCACTTCTCCCAGAAAAAAAAGAAGAAATCATCTCTTTTATAAGACGGTCCAGCCCATACATCGGCTTCGTGAACCTAAACGAATTCGAACTCTCAGATACAAACTTCGAAAAAGTTACAAAAGAGTATACCCTAAACTCTGACACATATACAATTCATCAATCCATAGAAACTGGAAAAGAAATCCTAAAACAATGTAAAAATCTAAAACTAAAAATGCACCTTTGCACTGCCAAGACAAAAAACCATCACCAATATACAAATCGACTTCGTCTCCACAAAATTCTGCCATACGGAACGAAGACTGGAGAAGGAACCGTAATTTACTTCACAATAATCCCAAAAAATATAAAAGAAACAATTAAACAATTAAAAAAATATACAAAGAATTTCCACTTAGATCTCAAACAGAATCGAATACTTCTAAAAAAATCAGAACTTCTAAGGCTCTACAAAACTAAAAAATTCGAAATTAATTTATCTGAAGAACACCCTACATTCGATGCCGAGAAAATGTCGTTTTGGAAATTAACAGACGAAGATTTCAAATAAAGATAAAATTCATAAAAGTAAATAAGACCAATCTCAAATCCTCCCAAATCAATATAAACTCCCAATTCTTCCTAACAAAATGGAACACAATCAATTAACAAAAACCGCCAAGTTATACCAAAAATCAACAACTAAAAACCAACAACATCAGCAAAATTAATTCCCATGAACCGCTTAATAATAGATACCGAAACAACCGGGCTCTCCCCTAGATTCAACAAAACCCTAACAGTCGGACTCCTCCTAATAGACGTTGAAAAAACTCATCTTAATATTCTAGATAAAAACCACATCTTCATCAAACACAAAAATTATAATTCTAATCGAGAAGCAATGAAAATAAATAAAATAGATATAAAACAGCACAACCTACATGCTGTCCACCCGCCAAAAGCCTGTAATCAAATCAACACATTTCTTAAAAAAAATTCATGCCAACAAACACCCATAGTAGGACATAACATCCACTTCGATAAAGGATTTCTTTCGGCATTATTCCAACAAGGAGAGACACTCTCCCTACTCAATGCAAAATCCGAAGACACAATGAAAATATGGAGAGATCTCCAAAAACAAGATTTAATTCCAAGTCACCTCAGAGCAACACTAGGAACCCTGGCAAGTCACTTTGATATAGATTACGAAAAAGCTCACGATGCACTAGCGGATTGCCATATAACAGCACAAATTTATCATGAGATGCTAAAGTTACAATAATTTTATCCAAAATATTTAATTTTCTATAAATTACTCTTTGCACCACTTATACAAAACCAACTCAAAAACTCAAACAAAATTCGTCAAAATTCGTATTAACATATCCCAACCAAATTTAATAATTAATCAGTGAGAGTACCATATACTAATATTTTTCCCTCCCAAAAAACTTATAAACCCAAACCAACATCAAATACTACAATTATAAGCTGAGGAAAGGTTAAACACCGCAGACCCTCGGAAACAATGAAAAAAAATGGTATTCAAAATAAATGTAAGCCACAAAGGGAAAACCTTCAAAGCAGAAACTGAAAATGAAGGACTAGCTGGCTATTCAATTAACGATAAAATAGAAGGAAAGGAACTCTCTCCAGATTTAGAAGGTTACGAATTATTAATTACAGGAACATCTGATAAGTCCGGATTCATGGGTTCGAGTAAAATAGACGGTCCAAATTTGCATAAAGTTCTATTGGGATATGGGAAAGGAATGAGGAAAAAACCAAGAGGAGAAACAAAAATTAACCGGAAACCAAATGGACTAAGGCTAAGAAAAACAGTTAGAGGAAAAGAAATTTCTCCTTTCACAGTACAAATCAACACAAAAGTCCTAAAGGAAGGAAATAAAAAATTTGACTCACTTTTTGAAACTCCAACCGAAGAAGAAAAGAAAGAATAATAATTCTAATACATATTTAAAACTTATCCTATCTCGTTAAACCCCTAACCCCAAATAGCCCAAACAACAAAGTCACCCCGCTACAAATGAAAATAAAACATTCATAATTTACCATTAAAAACAATATATCTCCTCCTCTCCCCAAACCAACCCCTACTAAGACTTCATCAAACCAACCAAACCAAACCCAAGCCCCCAATAATCCACAAACCAATCACTATTAAATGCTAAAGCACAAAAACAGACTCTCCACTCCAAACCCGTGTCCAACAGAATCATATTCGTAGAAAATCAAAACCCAAACTCTAAACCAGCAATATTATAAACCAAAAACCCTTATTACTACAAGAGTGACAAAATGCTAGAAAATATAACCAATATATTCCCAACAGAATCGAACCTGATTCTAACATTAGCCTTCTTCACAACCGTAATAATCCTCTACTCCATTTTTGTTTTCTATTTCTATAAATTCCTAGCCAAAAAAAATCTCATAAAACTAAATCTAAATCAATACAATCAATATTCAAATCCAACTCTAGTAAAGATATTCGCAGCAATCTTCTATATAATAGAATATATAATTCTCTTACCCGTTCTAACATTCTTTTGGTTCTCAATTCTTTCCATTCTGACTTTAATTCTAGCCAAAGGATTAGATGTAAAAACAATCCTACTAATAACAGCGGCCTTAGTAGCTGCAGTAAGAGTAACATCATATATAAGTGAAGACCTAGCAAAAGACCTAGCAAAAATGCTCCCATTTACACTTCTAGCAATCGCAATAACAACCTCAAATTTTTTCAATATTTCACTCTTCTTCGACAGAATCGCAGAAGTCCCGACCCTATTCTCAAACATTCCATACTATCTTCTATTTATAATAGGAATAGAATTAATCATGAGAATTGCAGAATTTTTTCATTCCATATTCCAAGAAGAAAAAGCAATAGAAGAAAAATCAGAAATAGAAGAAGATTCTACGGAGTAATAAATTCTTTTTTCAAATAATATCAATTAACACTAATTTCTATTATATCAAAACTAAAAAAAATACTCACTTAAATCAACCACTAAATAAACTTTTAAACCCAAAACTCTCTCTAATTATTATGGAAGACATCTCAAAATTAGATACAATAAATGTCGGGATAGTCGGACACATCGATCATGGGAAAACAACACTTCTACAAAGGCTCTCTGATAAATGGGCAGATACACATTCTGAAGAACTCAAAAGAGGCATTACAATAAAACTAGGATATGCTGATGCAATCATAAAAGAAGAAGATGGAAAATTAACTATAGAAAAAGAATCTAAAGGAAAACCTATAAGATACATCACCTTCGTGGATGCACCCGGACATGAAATGCTAATGGCAACAATGCTTTCTGGCGCAGCGATAATGGATGCTGCAATCCTAGTAGTCGCAGCAAATGAAGGAATTAAACCACAAACACATGAACACCTTGTAGCATTAAAAGCAAAAAAAATTAAAAAAATAATAATAGTCCAAAATAAAATTGACCTTGTATCAAAGGAAAAAGCATTAGAAAATTACAAAGAAATAAAGAGATTTGTAGAAGGAACTATAGCAGAGAAATCTCCAATAATACCAGTCTCAGCAATCCAAGGAATAAATATAGATAAAATATTACAAGAATTAATAAATATAAAAATCACAAAACCATCTTCAAAAGAAACTCCACTATTCTTAATAGCACGAAGTTTTGATATTAACAAACCAGGAACTTCATTAGACAACCTTCATGGCGGAATACTCGGAGGAGCACTAAAACACGGAACATTAAAAATAGGAGATACAATAGAAATTAAACCAGGATATTCTTATAAAAAAAATAATCAGTACTACTATAAGACTATAAAATCCAAAATAATATCAATGCAAAAAGGAAACTACCAAATAACACAAGCTTTCCCAGGCGGCTCTCTAGCAATAGAAACAGAACTTGATCCATCCCTAACAAAGGCAGATGCACTTTCAGGATCCCTTGCATCCAAAGAAAACACATTGCCAGAAATAAGCGAAAACATAAAAATCAAATATACACTCTTTAAGGAAGTTTTAGGAACAGGAAAGCACGAAGTTGTACAAAACCTAAAGCCAAACGAGATACTAATGCTTAGCTTAAATACATCGATAACAGTAGGACAAGTAACAAAAACATACGAAACCGAGGTAAACCTTTCCCTAAAAATACCAGTCGTTCCATTAAAAGGCGAATCAATAGGGATTGCACGAAATCTAAACGGACATTGGAGATTAATTGGGTTTGGTTTTATAGAATAAATATTTAAAACAACAACCCATCTATTATTATGTCAAAAGAAGTGATACCTCCAACATTTAAAGAACTCACACCTCCAAATGGAAAGGCTCCAATACAAAAATCCGCTCCCAAGAACATAACCACAAAACCTGCTCTTAAAAAAGTAGAATATAAAACCGCTCCGAAACCTCAGGAAAAAACTAGAAGATTAAAACCAATCTACAAATATGCAGGAAAAGAAAGCCTAAATGAGACAGTAAGAAAATCTATACCCAAACAATTCATACCCACAAGCAGATTTGCATCAATACTCGGATTAATGTTTCTAGCAGTAGTGATATTTGCCTTAACACAATTTCCATTTGAGAAACTCTTATCAGGGAATACAGATATAATTATCAACATAGGTTATCCTTGGCCATTTTTAAAAATAGAATTATTAAACCCAAATACCCCTCCCCTTCGTCCAATTGGATTATTTTTAGATTTAGCACTTTACTTAATAATATCTTACGGAATAGATGTAATAATAAACATCATATCAGATGCTAAAATAATAAAATCAAAAAAAGAATTAAGAGGACAAGCCAAAATTTTCAAAAACGCAAAACCAACCATTGCAGACAAAGTAACAAAAAAAATCTTCAATACAAAAACTAACCTAAAACCATAATCACATTTTAATCAAATAATTCGGAGTATAAAAATTTTCGATGTATCAGCATACCCAATCAAATTATAACATATATGAGAACTAAAATACATAGGGAAAAATTTGCCAAAGAATTATAGAATAAAATTAATCATTCTAAAACTTCTTCTTCAACAGGAACCCTACTCAAATCCGAAACAATATCATTCCCTGCCAAATTAATAATACGAACACCCTGAGTAGCTCTCCCCATAACCCTCACATTAGAAAGCGGCATCCTAATAACAATACCTTTTTTAGTAGTAATAATTACATTATCATTACCCAAAACCGATCTACTAGAAATAACTTCTCCCGTCTTATCCGTCACATTCATATTAATAACCCCTTTACCTGCACGACCAGTCAATCTATAATCATCAATCGCAGTTCTCTTTCCCATCCCTCTCTTAGTTACTGTCAAAATAGAAAATTTATCTCTATCACTCATTGGTAAAACCTCCAAAGACACAACCTCATCATCCCCATCCATTTTAATTCCAGTCACCCCGTAACTCGCACGACCCATAGGACGAACATCTTCACTCTTAAACCGAATCGCTTTCCCATTCTTCGTAACTAATAAAATTTCCTGATTTTCTTTCATAGGCTTGACTCCAATTAAAACATCGTTAGTTTCAACAACCTTAATAGCCTTAATTCCCCCTTTTCTGGGATTAGCAAACTGACTCAATTCAATCTTTTTTACAATACCTTTTCTAGTAGCCATCATCAAAAAATCCTCAAACTTCTTAACGGCTAAAACGCTTGTAATTTTTTCGTCTCTCAACTGTAATAAATTAACAATAGCCTGACCTTTAGTTAATTTAGAACTAGCCGGAATCTCATAAGCCTTCAGCCAATGAACCTTTCCCTTATCGGTAAAGAAAAGCATATAATCATGTGTAGAACATGTCAACAACTCCTTGACAAAATCACCTTCAGTCAAACCAGAGCCAATTACACCTTTCCCTCCCCTCTTCTGCTCCTTATACTGTTCCAAATCTAATCGTTTAATATAACCTTTATCAGTAATCGTAACAACTACATCTTTCTTATCAACCAAATCAGCTTCCTCAAAATCCCCGACCTTTCCAACTAATTTAGTTTTCCTATTATCTCCATACTTCTCCTTTAGATAGTTTAAATCCTTTCGAATAATATTCAAAATCAACTCCTCATCTCCAAGAATCTTATTTAATTTATCAATCAATTCCTTTAAATTACTCTCTTCATTCTTCAATTTATCAAATTCAAGGGAAGTAATTTGATGCAACTTCATCTCTAAAATAGCATCAACCTGACTATCACTTAAACTATATTTCATCTTTAATTGAGCTCCCGCATCTGCCTTACCTTTAGCCGCTCGAATTAAACGAACAACCTCATCAATATTAGACTGTGCAACCAATAATCCATCCACAATATGCAACCTCTTCTCAGCTTTAGTTAAATCAAACTCCTTAGTTTTACGAATAACACCTTGCCTATGCGCCACATAAACCTTCACATATTCACGCAATATTAACATTTTAGGAACTCTATTGACCAACGCCAATATATTTGCATTAAAAGAAACACGAAGTTGTGTATATTTATATAGCCTATTCAAAGTAAACTTAGGTTCACTCATCTTCTTTAATTCAATAACAATTCTAACTTTGCCCTTACTAGACTCATCCCTAATATCCGAAACATCCGGCAATTTTTTATCTCTAGTAAGATTAGCAATCTGCTCAACTAAATTAGCTTTATTAACCTGATAAGGAATCTCTGTAATAACAACCTTAGTCTTGGTCTTAGTAGTCTTTGGCTCCTCAATAGTGGTCTTACCATCAAGCGTCAATTTACCCTTACCTTCAGTATAAATCCTCCTAATTTCACCACTAACAGTTCCACCTGTGGGAAAATCAGGTGCTTTAATGGCAGCTATCAACTCACTATCCTCACACTTAGGATTATTCAGATAAGTAATAATAGCATCACAAATATTATTCAAATTATGAGGCGGAATATTTGTAGCCATACCAACTGCGATACCAGAAGCCCCATTTAAAAACAAATTAGGTAAACGACCAGGCATCACAATAGGCTCATCTAGACTATTATCATAATTTTTCATCATAGGAACAGTATTCTTATCAATATCATCAATTAATTCCATAGAAATCTTTTCCATCTTAGCCTCGGTATACCTAGATGCAGCAGCTGAATCCCCGTCCATAGAACCAAAATTACCCTGACCAACAACAAGAGGATATCTCAAACTCCAACTTTGTGCCATTCTAACCATAGCATCATAAATAGAAGCATCACCATGAGGATGATACTTACCCATAACATCCCCCACAATACGACCGGACTTCTTTGTTTGTTTATTATGAAAAACACCCATCTCATTCATACCCCAAAGAATCCTTCTATGAACCGGCTTCAACCCATCCTCAGCCGAAGGCAAAGCTCGAGCAACAATAACACTCATTGCATAATTTAAATAAGCCTCACGCATCTCCCCAGAAATCTCAGCATCAATTAATTCCTTTGCTTTAACCGAGGCCCTCATCTCTTTACGCTTAACTTCAAATTCAGCAGAATCTTTCATAGCATCTTTAATATTAACAGCTGTATTCATTTTTTCTTAGCTCCCTTCTTAGTTCCAGCAGTTTTCTTTTTAATTTTTTTCCTTTTGCCAGATGAAAACAGCACACCAGTATCAACTTTAGAAGATACACTTTTATGTGTTGCAGTATTCTTGGCAACTTTCTTTTTCATTTCCCCAACAGCCTTTTTTAACTCGGCCTCATTTGCAACCAAAACAGGAAAAGTCACTGAACTAAAACCACAGCTCCTACATCTCATCTTAGGAACAACACCAAACAAATTGCCTAACCTAAAAACGTATCCAACACTCCTAGATTTACATTTTGGACAAAAAGAAACTCGAACGTCCTTTCTGTATCCGCCATCACAACATATACACCGACTCACAAATCAACCTCCGCCTTGTCCGCATTCTCTTCAATAAAAGCTCGTCGTGGAGCAACTGCATCCCCCATTAATAAACTAAAAGTCTCATCAGCCTCAATTGCATCTTCAATAGAAATCTGCTTCAGTCTACGAGTCTTAGGATTCATAGTTGTATCCCATAATTGCTCATCATTCATTTCACCCAAACCTTTAAACCTTCCAATTTCCAACTTCCCACCAAGCTCTGCCGTCTTCACCTTCAACTCCTCAGCATTATAAACATAATATTCTTTCATCCCTTTCTTAATTTTATAAAACGGAGCAACCGCAACAAAAATATGTCCAGCCTCAACCAACTGTGGAACATATCTAAAAAACAAAGTCAGCATTAAAGCCTTAATATGCTGTCCATCAACATCCGCATCCGTCATAATAATAATTTTATTATAACGCAATTTATTAATATCAAAAGAATCCCCCACACTAGTTCCAATCGCAGTAATCATATTAGAAATCATCTCACTAGACAAGGCACGAGATGGACTTGACTTTTCAACATTTAAAATCTTACCACGCAAAGGCAAAATAGCCTGAGTCTCTCGATCCCGACCACCTTTAGCAGTACCACCAGCAGAATCTCCTTCTACAATATAAAGCTCGGTATCTTCTTTTTTCTTACTAGAACAATCAGCCAACTTACCAGGCAATCCACTTCCAACACTTAAAGCATTTTTCCTACGAACCAAATCTTTGGCCCTCTTGGCAGCCTCTCTAGCTTTCAAAGCAGCAGTAGCTTTATTCAAAATAGCCTTACCAACCACAGGATTCTCCTCTAAAAAATCAGTCAAGGCAGTAGTAGCTATAGAATCTATAATACCCTTAACCTCTCCATTCCCAAGCTTAGTCTTAGTTTGACCCTCAAACTGAGGCTCCTCTATTTTAATAGAAATAACTGCGGTAATCCCCTCACGAACATCATTACCAGCTAACTTCTGACCTTTCTTCAAAGTTCCCTTCTTCGTCCCATAATCATTAATCACCCTAGTCAAAGCAGTCTTTAATCCAACAACATGAGTCCCGCCCTCAATTGTATTAATCGTATTAACAAAGCCTTGAATATTCTCATTATAAGAATCACTATACTGAATCGCAACCTCAGCAACAGTCCCATTCTCTTCTTTCTTAAAATAAATCGGCTTCTGGTGAATAGCTTTCCGAGTTTTATTTAACCACTTAACAAATTCAACCAAACCACCCTCATAACAAAATAAATCACGCTTAGGCTTCTCCCCCCTTAAATCACTAAAAACAATCTTCAGCCCAGCATTTAAAAAACAAATCTCCCTAAATCTTGTAGCCAAAGTCTTATAATCAAACTCCAATGTTGTAAAAATATCATCATCAGGCATAAACGTAACCTTCGTCCCATGCTCCTCTTTTCCACAACTTCCAATAATTTTCAAATCACTTACAGGAACTCCAATCTTATAACTCTGGGAATAAACATTTCCATTTTTCCTAACTTCAACCGTCATAATCTTAGACAAAGCTGCAACAACAGAAATACCAACACCATGCAAACCACCAGAAACCGCATAAGCCTTATTATCAAACTTACCACCAGCATGAAGTTTTGTAACAATAATTTCTATGGCAGGTTTTTTGTAAACAGGATGCATATCAACTGGCATTCCACGACCGTCATCTTCAACAGCCACAGAGCCATTTTTATTAATTGTAATTCTAATCTCATTTCCAACACCCGCCATATGCTCATCAACAGAATTATCAATAACTTCATAAACACAATGATGTAATCCATATTTATCAGTAGAACCAATATACATCCCAGGCCTCTTTCGAACAGCCTCGAGGCCCTCCAAGACCTTAATATCTTTAGCTGCATAATTATCTTCCATCACTAATAATTCCCTCTCATACATCAAAAAAACAACATTACTTTATAAACATTTAGGTCAAAAAACACAAAATCGTCGTCGAGAAATAAAAAACTACTAAAAAAATTATAAAAATAAATATCACTAATCAATATCCAGGACATAGGCAAGTAATACTATTTCAGAACATTTTTCATAAATCTCTTTCGGAAACTTCTCCCGCCAGAAGAAAGATAAAACTCCTCAAAACTTCTATACGTCGAATAAAAACCATCAAATAGCTCCTTGTCTCTCTTACCAGAAAACTTATTCATATTACAAAGACAAATAAGAGCATCAGTCCTAAAATCACGCAAACTGTTTTCTAAATCCCTGTTTCTTTATTCCCATCATCCTAAAAATCTCACTTCTTCAAATCAGCAGCCGCAGCCATTCTAGCCTTATAAGCCGCATCCTTCTTTGCTTTTTCTTCCTTAACAACATTAGATTTTCTAATCCACTTAACCTTCTTATTCAATCGACCCATCTCCATATTCTTCCTACACTTAGAACTACAAAAATACCTCACAGAAGAATCCTTCTGAACGACAGTAGTTCCCTTTGGAAATTCATAATTATTTTTACAAAAAGTACAAACTGGCATCTTACTTGCTCCCCCTATGTGGTCTCTTACCCATTCTTCGAGCTTCAATTTCAGTTTCTCTCAACATCAAAATATCCCTAGGTTTGATTGGTCCTCGAACATTTCTTCTCATAGATTTTCCTCTATTTTTCCCCTGTAAAATTTTACAACTAACCTGACTAATTTCCCCCCTAGTTCCACCTCGAGCAACAATCGCCTCAACAATAGCAGGAACTGCACCCTCTTCAGTAAGTTTATCAGAACCCTTACTTCCACCCTGCTTCTTCTTTTCCTTATTGTCTTGTTTCTTATCTGGTTTTGCCATTATTTTGTTTTTATTATTATTTATTAAACTTCAAGCGCATCTCAAATTCGCTCGAAAGTTAAGAGGAAATTAATCCAAAGAGTCTAGATTAGCTTCGCCTTCTTCTAACACAGCCACTGCAGCCGTAGGTCTATTAATTCCCACAGAGATTCCTAACTTCTCTCGTGAATCAGCCTCGACAAACTTAATACCTTTTTCTTTCGCAAGAATAGGTAAGTGCTGTGTTAATTCCTTCGGATCAATGTCAGATGCAACAACTACCAATTTAGCGATTCCTCGCTCAACTGCTTTAGTTACTTCATTAACACCCTTGTCAACCTTTCCGGTCTTAGCCGCTTTCTCTACAATATCGTATACTGTTACCATTTTATATTTTTTTATTTAGTTCCAATCGAGAATAAATCCTCACGCTTCTGCGTTCATTGGTATAATTCAATTGAAATTTGCCTTTATAAAACTTACGCAGCCTCCCTTAATTTCCTAAGCAGCCCAGTCCCTTCAAAAATCAAAGGAGTAAAAATCTGAACCTCACCGCAATTACCAATCGCCAATCTCTCCTTCATCCGATACCAGTTTAACTCCTACCACAAAAACTCTACATCATCTGTTCTTTCTCTGGGGGCAATATCTACGGTGCTGTAATCTTTTGTCCCCATTTCAGCTTGAAACATCTTCAACCCCAAATATCCAATCATTGCTCCATTATCAACTAACAAACTTTTATCTGGGCAAAAAAACTTAACGCCCCTTTCTCTGCACATAATCTCACACATCTCCACCAGCCTATCATTACAACCAACACCACCACCAATCAACAGCTCACTCTTTCCCGTATGCGCAAGAGCCCTCTCCGCAACCTCAACCAACATAGCAAAAACATTCTCCTGCATAGCAAATGACAATTTCTCTTTACTCTCTCCTTTTTGCAAAAAATTCCTAACCTTAGTTTGTATCCCAGAAAACGAAACATCCATTCCCTTAACAGAATATGGCAATTCCAATAACTCATCTTTATTCCTATATTGCTCAGCTAACTTCTGAATCTTCGGTCCACCAGGAAAACCCAACTTCATAGTCCTGGCAACACTATCAATAAAATTCCCAACACCTAAATCAAGAGTCTCCCCAAAAATTCTATACTTCCCAGATTCGCATGCAATAATTTGGGTATTTGCTCCAGAGGCATAAAGCATAACGGGATCCTTCGCCCCAACACTTTCCCCAACAACCAAATGAGCAACACAATGATTAACTCCAATCAACGGAACATCTAGCCTCTTAGCCAACTTCTTAGCAAAAGCCATACCCTCCAGCAAACAAGGCGCCAAGCCAGGAGCATTAGAAAACGAAACAACCTCAACATCTTTCTCTTTAACCCCTGCCTCACCCAAAGCCTTTTCAAAAACCTTATCACTCACTTTTTTATGATGCGCCCGAACCTCTAGAGGAATCATCCCACCTTCTTCAGTGGTATACGAATCTTTAACATTGGAAAGAATCTTGCCAGATATATCTAAAACACCAATTCCAAAAGTATGAGCAGTGCTTTCAATTCCAACAATACATTTCATAATCCAATAAATAAATACAACGTTAAAAATCTTCCCAAAATAAATAAATCATAAAAAATATCATTTCGAATAATTCAAAAAATTTAATTTCCAATTTATAAGAAAATATCTCTCATTTATATAAAACTATAAAAACAAGTATAACCTTTCAACCTCATGGCAGCCGAAAAAGAAAAAACTTTTCTAGATTTTCTAAAACTAGTCTCACCTGGAACATCCCTTCGAACCGTAATAGACGATGTTCTAAGATCAGATCTAGGAGCAATGATAGTATTTTATTCTCCCCCCCTACAAAGTCAAAACATATTCGAAGGAGGATTTAGAATCAATTCAAGATTTACCTCTCAAAAACTCTTCGAACTCTGCAAAATGGATGGAGCAATCATCGTGTCTCAAGATTTAAAACGAATCCTTCACGCAAATGTTCTAATGAACCCAGATGCCAGTATTCTCTCAATAGAAACCGGAACAAGACATAGGGCAGCAGAACGAACCGCAAGACAAGCACACACCTTCGTAATAGCAATTTCCGAGAGAAGAAAAAAAACAACACTCTATCACGGTTCATCAAGATACTACCTAAAATCAACAGGTGAACTTCTCCGAAACATAACCTCAAATCTTCAAATCCTAGAAAAACAAAAAGAAATATTAACAGAACATATCACAAACCTAAATATTCTAGAAATGTCTGAGTTGGTTTCAGTAAGCGATGTATGTAAAGTAGTCCAAAGATCAGAAATGGTACTAAAAATATCCGAATCAATAAAACGAAACTTTACAGAATTAGGAAAAGAAGGAAGCATTATGCATATGAGATATAGAGAAATATTAAGAGGAGTAGAAAAATCAGAAAATGAAATTTTAAGAGACTATTCAACTCTACCACTAAAAAAAGCCAAAACCCTACTGGCCAACTTAACATTCGAAGGATTACTAGACATCGAGTCCATTGCAAGACTCATCTTAGAAAAATCCACAGAAGAATCCATCTCTCCAAAGGGATACAGATTTCTATCTCACCTAACAATATCAGCAAAAGAAACATCTCAGATAATCAAACTAAATAAAAACCTAGACAATATTTTGAAAATAGAACCGTCTTACCTGGAGCCAATCCTAAAAAACAGAAATGTTAATATCTATAAAGAGATAGGAAATTTACGAGAACAAATATTAGGTGGAAAAATAACATGTTAACAAACAGCCAGCTCACGAAAATTCGTAACCAACTAGAGATATCACAAAACCCACTCTTCTTCTACGATAATGACTGCGATGGACTTTGTTCATTCCTAATATTACGCCGAGCACTAGACAGAGGACGCGGCGTAGCAATAAAATCTTTCCCAGACTTAAAAGGGCAATATACAAGAAAAATAGACGAACTTAATCCCGACGCAATCATAATTTTAGACAAAGCAGAGCTAAGCAAAGAGTTCGCAAATCACGCAGAAGAAAAAAATATTCCACTAATTTGGATCGACCATCACGAAACCAAAACACCAAAAGAAATAATACAAAAAACATCATACTATAATTCCTACCCTTCATCAGAACCAACATCCTACATCGCACAAAAAATATTCAATCGGCAACAGGATCTCTGGCTAGCAACTATAGGATGTATTGGAGATGTATATATGCCAGACTTCGCAGAAAAATTTTCTAGTGATAATCCAGAGCTCCTTCCTCCAAATACCGAAGTATTTACAGCACTTCAGGCGACAACAATAGGAAAAATAGCAAGAAAACTAAATTTCGGATTAATGGACACAACAACAAATATTCTCCAATTAATCAGGTATCTATTTAGAGCAACAACTCCTTATGACATCCTAGAAGAAAACCCCTCTACAAGACAATTTCATAAACATGTCAATCAATTAGAAAAATTTTTACAAAAACAAATAGACAAAGCAGAATCACAAATAGACAAAAACACACCTCTAATTTTCTTCACTTATTCTGGAAACACTTCAATGAGTTCAGAAATATCAAACCGCCTGATGTATCTCCATAAAGATAAACTAATAATAGTTGCATTCTTAAAACCCGAAAAAGCCAATATATCAATCCGAGGAAAAGATGCATTAAAAATAACAAAAGAAGCAACAAAAGATATATTAGGAGCAACAGGCGGAGGACACGAAGAAGCAACAGGTGCAATGGTTCCAATAACAGAGTTTGAAAAGTTTAAAAAAAATATTAAAAAAATAACAAAAAAATAACCTATCCCTTCCAAGAATCAAACTTATCCTTAGGAAAATCAGGACAAACCCTAGCACTCAAATTATCACAAGCATTAACCAAAGCACCAAGTGGAGACTGTATCAAACGACTCGGATGATAATCTTCACCCTCCCCATGAACATATTCCAAGGCACTCAAATGATTAACACTCAACTCAAAACCATACTCAACGACCTTGTTCTCAACAAAAGCCTTACTGCTAGAAAACGACTTAATCTCCTCAGCCCTCTCACTATCCCCTCCATATTTCCAAGGCTTTTCCAAATCATGCAAAAACAAAATCAACAAAACATCCGACAAAGAAAAAGGCAATTCCCTACAAGAATTCAAATTATCATATAACCGAACAGCAATATTCATAACCTCAGTCAAATGCCCAATATACCCACCCTCCCAATAATGATGCTTAACATTAGACCCCTTAGCTAATTCAAAAATATCCTTATTATCTAAATAAATTTTACGACAAAGTTTACGATTCGGCTCATTAATCATATCAATAAGTTCGTCAAAGGAATAATATTTTTGTCCCATAAAAATTTAAATAATTAGAAGTTTATATTATTTACTAAAAAACTAAATGCTAAAATTCACTTTAATAAAACCAGTAGTTTCATTATCTGAGATACTACCTCCACCACCAATAGAAACTCCATTAGATACACTGTAATCAACACCAACACTAGCCTCATCCCCACCCGAAATATCATCCTGCAAATAACTTGCCTTAATATTCACATTCTCCCCGCCAGCTTCAATAAAATAACCATCTTTCCTATTTCTCTTAATGGAACCACCAACTAAACACAAACCATTATTAAAACCAATAGCAACGCCGACTTTTTCCCTATCATTATCTTTTTCAGAAAAAATATAAAAACCATTTTTACCTTTCCATAAACTCTCTCTCATATACCCAGGAAGAAAACTTGCATGGTCTTCAGCCCGCTCCTTAAAATTATCTCGAAAACTTCCTCCCTTCCCAATCAATTTAACCGTACCAAAAGAATAATTCCCACTAGACATGATATTTACCAAATCACTTCGAACACTTCCACCTAAACCAGACACGCTATCAGGATAATTACTAAAATATCCGTGAACAGCAATATCAAAGAAATTCACACCAATTTCCTTTCCTGCAACAAAATTAACCACAGCGCTACTACTCACATCATTTATATTTTCCAGAATATGTGAATCCAAGTCCCCCTTCTTAATTCCATCCAAACTTGCATTAATATATTTCCCTTTAATCTTTGTCTCACGAGTACCAATTTTTTCATCTCTATTAAACCCTAAAGTAGAAGAAAACCAAGTATCATTATGATCAGTTCCGACCGTCAAATAATTAAGGCATCCGTCACTATCTATCTTTTCCCTAACCTCTCGTCTCCCAAATTCAAATCCAGCATCAAGACTAGAAGCATTTACTTTAACATTAGCAAAATATTCTCCAGAAAAAGAATCCTTATCTCCTCGTGTCTTAATTATACCAATACCAATAAAATTCCCATTATTAGATTCCTTTTTAGCCTCAAAAAAAAGCCCATGTTTACTAATTAACCCATAACTATAATATAGACTAGAATTAGCATTAGCACTCAAATCATTTTTATTCCAGTTGGCACCAAAACCAGAATGACCATAAGCATCAACTGAACCAAAAAAACCATGACTTATTTTTAAATTAGAATCATTAGAAAGAGAAAATCTGTCTTCAATTCTAATCATTCCCCGAGCGTTTGCCGTAGCATTCAAAGCAACATCATATTCCCAGAATCCAGACCCTTTCTTTATGGCAGAAAACTCATCAAATTTATCCCTCAATCCTGCCAACTCCTCCAATGTCATGCCAGAAACATTAAAATCCTTAATATTTCCTCCCTTTAAAACTTTCTCCCCTTCCCTCAATAGAGCACCTCTACTAATTTTAAAACCTTCAAAATAATCAACAACATTATGATCAGAAAAACCCGCTCCAAGGCTATACTGAAAATCATCCTCACCAACTTTATATTTAATAATTCCATTTTCATTAAAATCACTTTTTAATGCCACATTAAACGGATTAAAAGAAAATCCAGGAGTAACATCACTCTTAAAACTAAAATCCGACTTCAAACTACTCTTTACAAACTTAACACCCTCAGAATAATTAGGATTATTCATATTTCTAGAGATAGGAGCCACCAAACTATTATCAGGAATATATTTATCATTTGAAACTTTGTCACCAGAACAACCAAAAGCAGCAGCAAGCCCCATGGCAATAAAAACTCCACCTGTCATTTTAAAATGACTATTATTTACTATTTAAAGCTATCTTATAACTACTGTATTATAAAATATTAGCTCGCCAAAATCCAGATTCACAAAACTTAAAAACTCCCAATCAATAATATCACTATGAGTTTAGCAATTCCAATCCAAAAATACTAGTCAATCTAGTCACAACTCTAAATTTCTACACACTTCATATGAAAACCGTAAAAGATTTTAAATACAAACCAAATATGACCACCGAAGAAATGGTCGACTCATTCGGGAATCTAGGATATCAAGCAATTGAGTTGAAAGAAGCCCAAAAAGTTTTTCTCAAAATGAAAAGAGAAAAAACAAAAATCTTCCTAACCTTCACATCCAACATGGTAACTTCCGGACTACGCGGACTCTTCGCACAACTCTGCTCCATGAAAATCCCAGACATCCTTGTAACAACATCAGGCTCAGTTGAAGAAGATATCATGAAATCCCTTGGAGCAAAATTCGAAATATCATCTTTCAGCGCAGACGACACAGCACTTCACGAACGAGGCGAAAACAGAATCGGAAATCTCCTAATCAAAAGCGAAGCCTACATGAAATTTGAAGATGAGATGGCAAAATATTTGGCACAAGTATACCAGAAAAAACAAAGAATCTCAAGCTCAGAACTACTCCACGAAATCGGTCTCCTAATCAAAGACGAAAACTCAATTCTACACCAAGCAGCAAAAAACAGCATCCCAATATACTGCCCGGGAATTGCAGACTCCTCATTCGGATTCCAGCTCTACATGTTCCAACAAAAAAACCCAGACTTCATCGTAGACACAATTCTCGACATGAAAAGAATAACAGAAGACCTCTCCTTCGACGAAAAAAAGGGCATAATCTCACTAGGCGGCTCAATTTCAAAACATTACGCAGTCTTCGCGTCCCTACTATCAGGTGGATTAGACTACGCAATCTACATGACAACATCCCACGCCTCATCTGGCTCAATGTCAGGAGCTACAACACAAGAGGCAAAATCATGGGGCAAAATAAAAGATGATGGACAAGCAGCAACGGTGAATGGCGATGTGTGTATAACTTTTCCACTTTTAATAACTTCAGCTTTGGATAAAATGCGAAAAGAAGGGTTGTTAAAATGAAAACCACACAATACCTAGAAAAAATAACTGATCTAGACTTATTAATGGAAGGGGATATAATAATCGGAACATGCATAAGCCCCTACGGAATAGAATATTCCGGGAAATGGACATATATAGAATCTCACAATTGGTTGGTAATGCCTAGGAAAGGGGAATCCATAATAACCCTATTAATTGACAAAAATCTACAGAAACTATTTACATTCAAAAATGGGAAATTCCGCATAGGAGAGAACACCGGACTTAATATAGATTACTTTAATCCAAAAACAGAAGGTATAGGACAACAAATAAATGATTATCTAAAAAGCTTAAGATGAACCCCCACTTCACCCTCTCAAAATCAAAACTTCTCTCCCAGTTAAAAATACTAACAGATTTAGGCCTCAAAATATCCTACTCCTACAAAACCAACAGACAAATAGGCAACATTCTCCAGGAAACATCCCCAGAAACTCGCTTCTCCCTTCACGCAAACGAAGAAATCCCAATGATAAAAAATAAATCTAAAATCTCATTTTTCACTCAAGCAGAATCTACAGAAGAATTAATCCAAATAATAAAACAAGGCGTAACAAATTTTGTAATAGATAACGAAATAGATTTAGAAAATTTAACAAAATCCGCCAAACAAACCAAAACAAAAATAACAATATCCCTAAGAATGAAATTCCAAGAACACCGAATCGGAACCGGAAAATACTTCGTCTACGGAATGCCCGCAAAAAAAGTAAACGAACTAATTCTGAACCTAAAAGAAAATTCAAACATTAAAGAACTAGGAATCCACATCCATAGAAAATCCCAAAACACCTCTGAATGGGAAATCGTCGAAGAACTAAAAGACTCACTAACTAAGGAAACCCTAGAAACAATCACAACCCTAAACCTCGGAGGAGGGCTACCTGTCCGATACAAATCTTACACATCTTCAACCCTGCCATACATACTACAAAAATTAAGTAACGCAAAAAAATTCCTAGATACACACAGCATCCAAACCACAATAGAACCTGGAAGATTTATAGCAGCACCCCCAATAAAATTACACACCAACATTATCCAAATCCAAGAAAACAACATAATCTTAAACACAACAATATACAACTGCGCTCTTGACAACATCCTAACTGAAACCAAAATGTTAGTAGAACAAGAGATGCCAGATAATCAAGAAGGTCAGTATTTCTTACTAAAAGGAAACTCTCCTACTCGAGACGACATATTTAGATACAAAGTCAAACTACAAAATCCAAAGATTGACGGTGAGATAACATTCATAAACGCAGGTGCATACAACTACACAACCGATTTTTTCGGATACAAAAAATTAGAAACCAAAATCACAGAATGAAATTATATTCAACAAACCGAATCAACGCCTTAGGATTAAAGGGACCAGAACAAACCCCACAAGCAATAAGACAATTCATCAAAAGCCCAATCCAACATATCCAAGTAGATAATGACAACGTAGAAGAATCTCAAAAAATCCTATACAAAAAGGCAAAAGAAATCTTCCAGACAAATCAGAAATCTCTATTCATAGGTGGCGACCACTCAATCACATACCCTCTCTTCAAAGCATTTCAAGAACAGAACAAAAACCCTTTCCTAATAATCTTCGACGCACATATAGACTGCGATTTCTGCGCCAACGAACCAACACACGAAGAATGGTTAAGAGGAATAATAGAACAGGGGTTTAATCCAGAAAAAATAATCTTAATCGGAGCCAGAAAAATGTGGGACGTAGAGAAAAAATTTCTTATGAAACATGACATAAAAGTTTTCAGCGAAATTTACAATATGGAAGCCGCAGCAGACTACATCACAGAAAAAACAAACGGTCACGACTTATATGTCTCAATAGACATAGATGCATTGGACCCCGTATACGCGCCAGCAGTCAATTATCCCGAACCTAATGGACTCACAAACAAAGAATTCTTCTATATCTTAGATAAACTGTTAAAAATCAAAACTCTAAAAACAATAGACATAACAGAGATAATCCCAAAAAAGGATAAAAATTTTGATTATCGAACATTACGAACAGTGGCAAAAATAATTGAAAAAGTAATGGAATAATAGAATATAATCATATTTATAAGATACTATAAGTTAGATAAAACATAAAACAAAAATACGATCATTTCAGGACAGATAAAAAGATAAAGATTTAATGAATCCCTAGAAAAATGTATTAGTATAAACAAACCAGTTATCCAAAGTAATTGTGCAATATATATAATCACAAATCAGGAGCTAACAGACAATCATCCTCATCATCTAGACTTTAATGACATTAAAATTCATCCAATCTTTTCAAGAAGTCACACAAAACCACTAATGCCCATTAAAGAATTTTTAACAAAAGGATTCCGCACAAATGAATTATCTCAACTAATGCTCCTTTTCTAAACAAGAATCTCTCCCGAAGTTAAAACTTAAGCCTATGGAGAAAGTGCGTCCGCAATTTATTTATCCGAACTAGATAAGGGGACTATTGTGTCAATTCCCAAAACAGGAGGAACTATTATATTATAAAAGAGCTATTCAAAACACACTAGGAGAATTAAAACCAACAGTAGACCCATTATACATTCCAAGGCTGGAGCTTATCAACTAGCTCGCTTCCCCTTCTCGACATCCTCAAAAAAATCATCCTCATCAACTATTTCCCTTCCAATAACCTCCTCTATAACATCCTCCAATGTGACAACACCCACAAAATTCTCACCTCTATCAAAAACAACAGCAAAATGCATTCTCTTCATAATAAAAAGTCTAAGCAATCCATCTAATTTTCTATCCTCAAAAACCTTAAAAAATTTCCCATCACAAACAGCTCCAGCTTTTCTATATTCAGAAATTCCAGCCAAATCACGAAGAAAAAACACTCCTTTAATTTCCTCCAACTTTTTTTCATAAACGGGAAATCGCGAAAACCCAAATTTTTTCATCTTCACCAACATCTTATTATCAATAATCTCGTCAGCCTCTAAGGCAAAAACATGATTCCTAGAAATCATAATATCTTTCACAACCTTATCAGAAAAAGAAAGCGCACCCAAAAGGATTCTCTCCTCATCGTAATCCAAATTAGAACTCTTAGATTTTCTATGATGAGTTATAATTTCCTTCAGCTCACTCCGAGACCAGACCGTCCCCATCTCATCCCCGAGCATCCAATCCAAAGTCTTAGCAATAGGCCAACAAATCGGATAGAGTATAATTATAAAAAACTTAACAATCCAAACAGATCTAGAACCAACCTCTAAAGCATATCTAGAAATAAAAGCCTGAGGTAAAATCTCACCGAATACCACAATTAAAGCAGTAGCTATAAATCCGGCAACAACTCCAGTAGCAACATTCCCAAGAAGAATTGCGATAGTAGAATTAACACCGACATTCCCAAGTAAAAGCGTACACAATAAAAGATTTCCTTTTCTCCGAACAGAATAAACCTTACGAGCTTTTTCATCCCCTAACTTAATCTTACGCTCAAGTTCAGTTTTATCCAAACTCAACAACCCTAAAGTCAAGCCGGAAAACAAACCAGAAAACACAACCAATACAGCTATCATCAATAAAATAAAAAAATTAACCATTAAAAATTACCCTCATAATTCCATTACAAAAAAAGATTTTATAAAACTTTCCCAATATATCTCATAAAAATACAGCACATCTTTCTATATAAAAAATAAAAACTATCATCAAGCCACCACCGACAAAGCCAATGAGCCTTTCCATATTAGTGAGCCTCATAGAAAATCAAAGATTTTACTATCCTCGAATAGCCGACAAACTATCCTCAATAAAAAAAGTCCGTCTAGCAATATCTGCAGCGTGACCAACTCCACGAGACTCCAATTTGCGAAACATCTCACGAGCCCTCTCCAACTTATCCATATTCAACCTCCATTTTCTTTATTTTTAACATCCTAATTTTTTTTCCTTTATGCGACCAAAAGTCACACTCACAAAAAGTGCAACAAAAATCCCTATTTACCATCTCTGAAAACTAAGTTTTCAAAGCTTTTTTCTCCTCCAAAAGTTGCATCACCGCAGTGTCAACAAAATTTCTCTTCGACGGGAAAGCAACCCGAACCTTCTTATCAGAAATATAATTTTCAACCGCCTTGTCCAACCACCGACTAATCCGAACCGCCGTATCACTTCTTTTGTCAGATGATATTACCACTAACAAAAATCCTCTAATTTTTGATTAACAAGAACTCTGTCATTACACAAATTAAAATCAGCCACGTTTAGTTTATTGATTACCATTAATATATCATTGGTAACCTATAGTATATAAATATTTCGCATTAAGATTTCAAAATAAACTAAATCTTTACTAGCACAAACTAATCCTAAAAAAAATTATCTAAAAAATGCCCAGAAGCAAACTCATCTTTTTTCAACGGAGCTTCAGACTTCTTTAAAACATTAGTATAAGATAATTCACTTAAACAAACATTTGATCCATCGGCATAAACAAATTTATCTAGATCAAATTCTTTTCCTTCAATGAATCTTTTATCTTCTTCTAAATCCATCTCAAAATATAAAAACCTTCCTTTTTAAACCTTATATTGACGTTAAGCCAACTATCCGACGTAACGCAAACTTTTTAAGAAACAGTTCTTTATTTATTTTAGTCACTAGTTTTAATGGAAATAAAATGGCTATCTTACTTTATATACGGTTTCACCAGAGCCATTCATAAGAACCCCTGAATATAACAAATTATATCCAACTCTTTTACAAGTTAAGATAGATATATAAAGTTTTTATAATATTAAGCTATATGCTTAAAAAAAGGGAAAAATTTAAGATTTATTTATTTAGACATGGACAGACGACGTTTAATAGAGATGGACGGTTTACTGGTCAAATGGATTCTAAGTTGACTGCTCAGGGCAAGAAGCATGCTTTAAAGATAGCTAAACAATTAAAAGACAAACAAATTGATGTTGCTATTCATACTAGTTTATCTAGAAGTAAAGACACTTTAGCCCCGGTTTTGAAGAGACATCCTGAATGTAAGATTATTTTAGAAGATGATAGGATGATTGAACGGAGCTATGGGGAGCTAACAGGAATGACTCATGAACAATTCATTGATAGGATTGGAAAACAGGAATATGATTTAAGGATCCACGGAGATGCAGTTGTAAGTCTTGATAAAAGAAATAGGAAAAAAATTGAGAAATTTTTTGGGATAGAAGAATATAAATCCATTCACCGTGGGTATAAAGTTGCCAGTCCCGGGGGAGAAAGTTTTTCTGATGTTGAGAAAAGAGTTAAAAAGTTTATTAAAGATTTAAAAAAGTTTATGAAAAAAAATAAAGTGAATGTCGCTATTTCAGCACATGGAAATTCTATTCGATTATTTCGGAAAATTATGGAAAAAGCGCATAGAAAAAGTGTTGTGAGATGGTTTATTCCTTATGATAAAGTATACATATATAGTGTATAATATTTTTAAATGATGTTTTCCCTGTTAAAATTAGACAAATATTGTTTGAATCTTAAAACTTCTTTAATTGAAAAACTTAAATAGTAATAATCCCTTTATTTTTTGTGAAAGGAGGTATAATATGAAGAAAATAACTATTTTATTTATGGTAATGTTTCTGTTAGTTGGAACTTTGGCTATAGTTTCTGCTGAGAGTACTAATAATAGTGCAGTTTTACAACCTGAGAGGATTGGCTTTTTCGAAAATCAGCTGTTTAAATTAAAACTTATTTTTACTTTTAATAAAGAAAAGAAAATAAACGAAACTCTTGATATGGCTGAGAAACGTTTGGCTGAAGCCGAACTTTTGGCTAATGAGTCTCCTGAGGCTTATAAAAAAGAACAAGAGAGATATGATGATCTTGTTACCAAGGCTGAAAATATTCTTGATGATATCAAGTCTGATAATGAAAACGAGAATGCTTCCATTAAGTATATGAGTAAAATTGCTCGTATCCAGAATCGATTTGAACGACACAAGGAGCATGCCGACGAGATTTATAGCCGTGCACTTGAAAGATTTGAAAGCAATAATGCAAGTGATAAAGAAATCGAGAGATTTGAGATGTTTCATGAGAGGGCTTTAAATAGAAGTAATACAATGGAAGAGCGAGCTATTGAGAGGCAGAAGAATGCTATTCGTAGATATAAAGCTTTAAGCAATATGAGTGATGAACAACTTGGAGAATTACTTGAAAAGATTGAAAATAATTCGGGATTAACCAAAGCTCGAGAGGTTCGAAAAGAACGATTAGAGAAGAGGTTTGAGAAATTTGAAGAAATTGGTGCCAAAAGAATTGAAAGACATAAAAAGCGTCTTGAGAATGCTAATAACTTAACTGAAAAGCAAAGGCGACAAATCGAAGAACAACTCGAGAAACAGGAAGGTAGGTTTGAAAAAACTAGAAATAGAATTCAACAGAGGTTTGAAAATATAGCCGAGAGACACGAGCGGAGAGCTGAGAATCTTAGAGAAACCATTAAAAATGAGTTAGAGGATCGAAATTCTAGTTCGGAAGATGATGGTAATGAGTCTGAAGATAATGAAACTGCTTAGGATTTAAATTTATTTTTTATTTTATGTCTAATTTCGGGGCCGAAATATTTTTCGTACCCGAAATCTGATTTTTTGATTTTTTATTAATTCAAATACCAAACTAAAAAATACATATTGATTCAAGAAAACAAGACAAACTTACTTCATAAAATTCTAATTTTCCTAAAGAAACATTGAAAGATTGAATTCTTACGAAACATAAACAGAGGATTCTCGCTTTTTTTCTAAGAAACGGAAATTTTATTGAAATTAAACAAAATAATTATTATGGCAAAATTTAAATTAGTTTAGTTACTTTATTTTACATGAAAGTCACAAAGATTCGAAACGATGTTTGGAAATTTAAAGGGATAGCCTCTGTTTATCTAATTAATAATGACGACAAATGGATTTTAATTGATGCTGGAGATCCCAAGGATAGAGATGAATTGGCTGAAAAGATTTCTAAGGTTGTTGCCTTAGATAAGATTGATATAGTTTTATTGACACATCTACATTATGATCATTTAGGTGGATTAGATTTATTTCCTAACGCGAGTGTTTTTGCAAGCGATGTTGAGTTGCAAGATTATATTGAGAATGCGAGAGGTTTTAGTTTTTATGTTAATAAGAAAATTGATAGGATTTTGAAAGAAAAGGCGAAAAGACTAAAGGGAAGTGGGTTTGGATTGAAGATATTGAAGGTCTCTGGACATACTCGGGGAAGTGTTGCATTTCTAGATGAGAAGAGAAAAATTTTGTTTAGTGGAGATACTATTTTTGGTGGGGATATTACTGGCAGAACTGATTTTGCTAATTCTATTCCAGAGGACATGGAAGGTAGTATTAAAAAATTAAGAAATTTGATTGCAGATAAAGGATTGGCACTTTGTCCTGGGCATGGATATTGGGAAGAACAAAATCTTTGATTTCGCAAAAAAGTTCAGCTTCGCTGAGGACTTGGCGACTTGATTGCTAGTTTTATGATAAGAAAGAAGATGGTGATAGGTTTTTAACTTTGATTTATATAAATCTTTTATGAAAAAGGGTTTTAATACGGAGAAATATATTGCTGCACAAACTACTGAGATTTTAAAAAGGATTCGAAATTTTGGAAAATTGTATCTTGAGATTGGAGGAAAACTATGTTATGATAAACATGCGGCTCGTGTTTTACCTGGATATCGAGAAACCTCAAAGATTGAAATTTTGAAGAGACTTAGCACTTCAATTGAGCATAACTTTAGTGACCCCAGTTTAAAAATTATTTACTGTGTTAGTGCCAAAAACTTAGAGAAAAACAGAGTAGTTGGTTTATCTAAACTTGATTATAAAGAAAAAACATTAAAAGACTTAGGAGATCTTAAAAAATTTGGATTCAAAAACATAGTAGTCATTATTACAAGATTTTCAAAAGAAAAGATGGCTAGGGAATTTGGAATAAGTTTGAGAAAATTAAAATACAGAGTTTATTTTCATAATGAAATTGAGGGCTATGGTAATAACTTGGCGGCAACTTTACGAGGTTATGAAAAAAATAATTATGTGAAAATAAATAAAGATTTAATTGTTGTGACCGGACCAGCCAGTGGCTCGGGAAAGATGGGTTTTTGTTTATCTCAAATTTATCATGAAAGAAAGAATATAGCATCTAAGAACGTACCTTCTATCCGACAAGCATCTACTTACACAGATAAGGTCGGAAAATTTGCGAAATTTGAAAGTTTTCCTATTTGGAACTTACCTATGAATCATCCTATAAATCTAGCCTACGAGGCTGCAACTGCGGATTTAGGGGATTACAATGTTATTGATACTTATCACAAGAAAGCTTATGGAAAACGAGCTGTGAATTATAATCGAGATGTTAACAATTTTGGAATTTTAATGGGGATTGCTCAGCGAATTAGTGGAGAGAAATGGCCTTGTGGGTACCGGAGCCCTACAGATATGGGAATGAATATGATGAAGGTTGGAATTGTTGATGATTTAATTTGTCGGGAAGCTGCTAAAATTGAAATTAGAAAAAGATTAAAGAATGCCTTGAGATGTGGAAAAAAGTGTAAGACTGAAACCAAGAGATTAGAAAAAATTTCTAAGAAAATTTAATTTTCTACTTCCATTAATCCCAATTCTGCTTCTAATTCACTTTTTTCCTCGTGATGAATTTTCAAAGTCATATGAATATCTTCAAAATGCCCTAACTGTCTTAAAAAAATCTTACCACTATTAGATAAATGTAATACCGGCACAAATGAGGCTAGTTGTTCTTCTTTTGATTCTGCCATATGATGAAATTTCATACTATCATTTTCTTCTAAGTGATTTTTTACTATCCCGAAAATTGACTTGATTCTGACTTTTAGTGGCACGAAATTATCTTTTGGCATAACTGTTAACATGGATTTTTTGGCTTGACGTCCTTTGATTTCTTTTCTGATTCTTCTGGATTCGGTGTTGATTGCGTGATCTAGTGCTTTCATTAGTTCTTGTAGTGTGACTTTTTTGTGACGTGCCATTGGTGTTCTAGGAGAAAGAATTGGCAGATCGTTTTCGTCGATTTCTATTCTTTCTATTTCGTAGCGCTTTTCGTCTTTTTTCCCATAGAGTGCATCATTGAGATCTTGGATGTAGGAGTTGATTAGAATTTCTGACTTGAGTCTTAGGAGGAGGGAACATGCTAATAATATCTTGGAAGAGATGAAAAAATCTGCTTCTTCTAGTTGTTGGATTGTTGTTACGTATTTTTCGGCTAGAGCTCCAAGGTCGATATCCCATGGGTCGAGTTGTTCTGTTTTTATTAGATCATATATGATTGCTTGCCAAGATAATTCATTAGATGATATTAAATTGAAGAATTGATCCTGATTTATTTTGTCAGAGATTGGATTTTGTATATCACCTTTCATTGAATTGAAAAGGAAAAGGAGTTAATAAGTTTTATTAGGATTAGTTAATTTTATCCGAATTAATATGAATCTTTATTTTGAGGTGCTATTATTTTTTAAGTTAGCAGTGTGTCACTGGGGAATTACGACAGAATAGAAAGGTTTAAATAGTATTACTTGTTAGTTATAATATCACCTCTTTTTCCCCAGGAGATGACAATAAGGCAACTAATTTTTCGCTT
>CAZROF010000005.1:0-35947 GCA_964601675.1 Candidatus Woesearchaeota archaeon | reverse complement strand
TCTCCTCTATCTTATTCCGCCCAGAAGTCCCGTTCCCGTCAAGCCCGAGATTAAACAAAATAATCGGCAACTCCCCGATAACCATCCCGACGCAACACATCTTATTGATAATCAAATCCACAACATGTTCCTCCATTGTCCCCTTAGTCGCAAAAGAATAAATATACATATTCCGTTTCTGCCCAATTCTATCAAGTCGCCCAATTCTCTGTTCAACACTCATAGGATTCCAAGGCAAATCATAATTAATCAAATTCCGACAAAACTGAAAATTCAAACCCTCAGCCCCACAATCAGTCGAAATCATAATATCAGCCTCGCCCCCCTTAAAACTCTCAACCCGACGTGACTTCTCTTCCCTATCAAGTCCTCCCATAAACTCAATAATCTTACCAGATGAAGACGGCACATCACCACCCATATTAGATGATACACTCTCAGATATCAAAATTGGCTCTAATTTCTCCACAATATATCGCAAAGTAGCAGGATGCCTAGTATAAATCAAAATCTTTTCATCCTTACTCCTCTCTCTAATCTCCCTAACCAAAGAAACCAACTTTTCAATCTTAGAATCACTCTTTAACTTAGCATAATCGTCTAGTATACCTTGCGCAAAATCCTTCGTCCCATCATGATAAACATCACTCTCAATAATCTTTGTCAAACTCTCAATCGCACTCCTACTTGAACTCGTCACTTTGGGCAAAATTACAAAAACAATCAATGCCCCATTAATTTCACTACCATCCTTCCTAAAATAATTCGACCGGAGCAACCTCACAGTATTTTCATAAATCCTCTTCTCAGGCTCAGTCATCTCAACAGTAACAATTCGAGGTATACGTGACTTATACTCAATACCAGTCTCACTGCGTTGTCGCCGAACCATAACCTCTTCCAACTTCTTCTTCAATTCCAACGGGTTCAGCGGATGCCTCTTATTTCCACGAAACAAGAAATTCTTCCGAAATTCCTTCAACGTCCCAAGATGCCCCCTCTTCAAAATATGTAACAAATTATATAATTCTAACAAATCATTCTGAAATGGTGTTGCTGTCAACAACAAAAATCTCTTCTTTCTCAGCCTATCAACAAACTTCCATCGCACACTATTCCGCTCCTTTAATTTATGTGCCTCATCAACAATCACCAAATCCCAAGAAACATCATGTGCAGCCTTATGTCGAAACTCACCAGCTTTCCGATTAAAAATTTTAACCCTATCAATCGAAGCCACAACAAAATCATTATCCCAATCACCTATTTTCTCAACAACCTTAAACTCAATCCCAAATTTTTCTATCATCTCTTGTCTCCACTGATCAACCAAACTAGGCGGACATAAAACTACGACTTTTTTCAAAAATCCTCTCACAATACCCTCTTTAATCACCATGCCAGCTGTAATAGTCTTCCCAAGACCAACCTCATCAGCAAGCAAAGCCGTCGCATTCAAATCCCGAAGCAACTTCAAAGCACCCTCTCTTTGATATGGCAAATCATAAGCCAAATTCTTACTAACCTCTCCCCAGCAAGTCAAATCTTCAATCTCTGAATCAATAAAAACCTCCTCTGCGTCCATCCTTAATTTGAACAATTCCGACGAATCAAAATTCCCACTATCTAAATCCCCAAATAATTCGACCGAATCATCTTCAGAATTCTCATTAACAATCAAATCCACCATCTTGATAACAAATAACAAAATCATCCACTTTAAAAGAATTCTTATGATAAATTTATAAAAACAAACTCCCTAACAAAACAAGGTGATTTCCATGATAAAAACTAAATATAAAAAAGTTTTTAGAAAATAAGTTTTTCTACCTTGCCACGATAAAGATGCGTCATTTAGGCGAAAGAGAAATTTTACCTTTACCATAAGGTACTCAAATAACGCAATTTTCTAAAAAGAAAAAAATCAATGAATAAAAAATTCTGGGCAACAGCCTTCACACTAACAGGCACAATAATCGGAGCAGGAATATTAGGTCTCCCATACGTATTTGCACAATCTGGCTTCCTAATTGGACTCTTCTGGCTTATAGTAATAGGCGCAATCATGACATTCATAAACCTCACACTAGGGGAAATAACCCTAAAAACACCAGGCAAACACCAACTTCCAGGCTACGCAAAAAAATATCTTGGAATCTGGGGAAAACGATTTATGTTAATAGCTACCGTATTTGGAATCTACTCCGCCCTCTTAGCATATTTAGTAGGAGAAGGCCAATCTCTTTCAAAACTAATCGCCCCAAAAATGCCTCCAATTATTTTCGGAATAGCTTTTTGGATTATATTAACACTACTACTCCGAGAGGGGCTTAAAGGACTTAAAAAAATAGAAACATGGGGAATCATCGCAATAATAATAATAATCCTCAATATCTTCATAAAATTTAGTACATATATAGATCCACATAACCTAACCTCAATTTATCCAGCAAACTTTATGGCACCAATCGGAATAATCATGTTCGCCCTACTAGGATTTATATCAATCCCAGAACTCAAAGAAGAAATTGCAGGACAAGAACACCTCCTAAAAAAAGCAATCATAATAGGGAGCCTTATTCCTGTCATTCTTTATATCTTATTTTCTATGACATTAATCGGAGTATTAGGAAATTCAATTACAGAAGTCGCAACCCTATCTCTTGGTCCCCTTATGATAATTCTAGGTATCTTCACAATGTTCACCGCTTATTTCGTCTTATCTTACGCATTAAAAGACATATTTCTCTTAGACCTAAAAATAAACAAAACAAAAAATTTCATCTTAACATCTATTATTCCCTTATTTCTCTATGTTCTAACCGAATACTTTCACATAATTAGCTTTACTTCTATCTTGGGAATAGGCGGTGCTATCTCAGGAGGAATGACAGGAATACTCATCCTCCTAATGGCACGAAAAGCAAAATCCTCGAAAAACCATAAATCCAGAATTCGAATGCCAATTAATATTCCAATAATAATAATAATATCTACCTTATTTATAATAAGTATAATTCTAGAACTCAGACATTAAATCAACAATCTATCAATAAAAATAAGAATACAGCCCATAAAAAGTATTAAATAAAGACGATTCTTAATCAAATTAAAGATGGTGAATATATATTTATTTTTAGGAATAGCATTCTTATTAATTCTCCTGATTGGAAAACTATTGGAAAAAATAAGAATCCCTTGGATTTTCTCCTCCTTACTAATAGGAACAGTATTATCTGTATACAATCCCTTCAAATCCATAACAGACTCTAGCACATTCGGATTTTTAGCAGAATTAGGAATGTATTTCTTACTCTTCATTATTGGATTTGAAATAAACTTGAAAAAATTAAAAGAAAGTAAAAACTTTATTCTAAAGGCAACCACTCTAACTATCTTTTTATCAACATTATTTGGAGCTCTATTAATCCATTATTTTCTTGATTATTCTTGGTTTATTTCTTCAATAGTAGCATTATCTTTTTCCACAGTCGGGGAAGCGATATTAATACCGATACTAGACGAATTCAAAATCATAAACACAAAATTGGGACAAAGTATAATTGGAATAGGAACCCTAGATGATATCGTAGAAATTATACTTCTAATTTTAGTAAGTATCATAGTGGGCACAAAGAGCTCCTCTGGATTAAGTATAACTATGACAATAATCTCTTTGTTTATATTATTAGCAACAACCATCCTCCTAATAAAAATGAGAAATAAGAGAGCAAAATTCAAATTCCTATCAATAGAGACACTCTTCCTACTAATAATATCTATCCTATTCTTCTTCCTAGGAATCGGAAAATTCGCCCAGGCAGCTCCAATGGCAGCCATATTTGCAGGAATAGCACTTAATAAACTAATACCAAACAATAGAATAAAATACATAAAATCAGAAATCAAAACTCTATGTTACGGATTCTTTGCCCCAATATTTTTCCTGTGGGTAGGAATAACAATGGACCTTAAATATATACTCACATCCCCATTATTAGTCTTATTAATAGTTATAGTAACAAATGGGTCAAAGATATTAGCCAGTCTAATTGCCGGGAAAAAAGAAATAGGAATAAAACAATCAATTCTATTAGGGATAGGCTTATCGGTCAGATTTAGCACAAGTATAATCATAATAAAAATATTATTCGAAAATGGATTAATAGGAAATGACCTATATTCAATCATCATAGCCTCGAGTATAATATTCAATTTCATAGTTCCCTTCTTGTTCTCTAAGCTAATAGTAAAATGGAAAATAAACAAAAAATAAAAGGACTATCAACTGGCGAGGCAATCCAGCGATTAAAAAAATTCGGAAGAAATGAAATTACAAGAAAAAGAAAGGTAAATCCACTTAAAATTTTCATATCCCAATTTACTTCCCCTCTAATTATAATACTTATTATAGCCGCTCTTAGCTCGTGGGCAATCGGATTTTTACCAAATCAACAATCAAATATATTTGACACAATTCTTATACTAATTATAGTCTTTATTTCAGGAATTTCCGGCTTTTTACAAGATTACAAAGCCGAAAAAACAATAGAAGCACTACAACAAATAGCCACACCCCAAACAAGAGTTATTAGAAATGGAAAAGAGATAAAGATAAAGATAACAGAAATTGTTCCAGGAGACCGAATAGTTTTAGAAGAAGGCAATATAGTTCCTGCAGACTGTAAAATAATCGAAATGTTTAGCCTAGAGGTAAATGAATCCACACTTACAGGTGAATCTATATCTATTAAAAAGAAACTAAATGAAGAATTATTCAAAGGAACATCTATTACGTCTGGAAAAGCTTTAGCCCTCGTACAAAAAACTGGAATGAAAACAAAGATTGGTCAAATTGCAGACAAACTAGAGAGTATAGAAGAAGAAGAAAGCCCTTTCCAAAGAGAAATATCCTCATTTAGTAAAAAGGTTTTGTATGTTGTAGGCGGAATAATTTTCATCATATTTCTAATAAGTATTCTAAAATATGACATTTATCAATCCTTACTTACTTCGATATCTTTAGCAGTAGCAGCTATCCCCGAAGGATTGCCTGCAATACTAGTACTAGTTTTAGCAATCGGAGCAAAAGTCATGGCAAAAGAAAACGCCTTGGTTAGAAAATTAAATGTCGTGGAATCCATAGGCTCAGTAGATGTAATTTGCACAGATAAAACAGGAACTCTAACAGAAAACGAAATGTCCGTAACAACAATCTTCTCAAATAATCAATCCTTCAATACATCAAAATTGGAAAAAGAAGAAATTAGAAAACTACAAAAAATCCTATTAATTGGAAAACTATGCAACAATAGTAAAATATCTCAAGATGAAAAAAATGAAAAAAAATATTTTGGTGACCAAACAGAGATAGCCCTTAGAAAAATATCTGAAAAATATCTAGAATTAAAAGAAAGTTATAAAAAAGTAAGCGAAATATCTTTTAATTCTGAAAGAAAAATGATGAGTTCTATTTATGAGAAAGATAATAAATTTCATATCTTTTCAAAGGGAGCTCCAGAAATACTATTAAATAAATGTTCTAATATATATGTGAATGGCAAAATTATAGAATTAACAAACGACAACAAAAAAGAAATATTACAAATAAATGAAAAATTGGCATCCCAAGCTTTAAGGGTTTTGGGATTTGCATACAAAGAAAGTTCAAAAAAAGATGAAAGCGAAACATCTCTTACATGGGTAGGATTACAGGCGATGATTGACCCAGCAAGAAAAGAAGTCAAACAAGCAATAAAAGAATGTTATACTGCAGGAATTCGAGTTATAATGATGACTGGAGATAATCCCTTGACAGCCAAGGCAATATCTAATGAAGTAGGACTAAAAAGTAACGGGGTAATACTAGGAGAACAAATAGACAAATTATCAGACAAAGAATTAGAAGAAAAACTAAAAAATATCTCAATTTTTGCAAGAGTTTCCCCATTTCATAAATTAAAAATTCTAGAAAATTTGAAGAAAAATTACAAAGTTGCCATGACTGGAGATGGAGTAAATGATGCTTTAGCTCTAAAAAAATCAGACGTAGGAATCTCAATGGGAATAAGAGGAACAGATGTAGCAAAACAGGCAAGTGATATAATATTACTAGACGACAATTTCGCGACAATCATCACTGCCATAAAAGAAGGAAGAAGATCTTTTGACAATATAAGAAAATTTGTAAACTACCTCTTCGTTTCCAATCTAGCAGAAATAGGAGTTTTATTTTTTGCGACAATATTTTTAACACTAAAGGAACCAATACTTCTTCCAATACAACTTTTATGGATAAACTTACTAACAGACGGGCTACCTGCCATAGCATTAGGGCTAGACCCAGCAATACCAGATATCATGGAAAAACCTCCAAGGAAAAATAACGAGCCTATCATAAATAAACAATTAGCATGGTTAATAGGAACCATTGGAACAAAAAAAATAATCCTCCTATTTTTAACGTTCATGATTATTGACTCCCTATTCGGAATTAAACAAGCAAGAACCGCACTTTTTACCGGATTTATTCTATATGAATTTGTAAGAATAGGAACAATAAGAGCACAGGAAAAATTAACATGGCTTTCAAACAAATGGCTTCTAGGCGCACTTTTTATATCATTACTTCTACAGCTTGTAATTATATATACTCCCCTAGATACATATTTTCATATAATGCCTCTAGGGCTATATAGTTGGATTATTTTATTAGCAGGAGTAAGTATTGGATATTTCGCCGCAATAATGATTACAAAAATAGTACTAAAATTTGTTAAAAACTAACTTCTCTTTTCAAAAAAATATTACACACTAAATATTTAAATAATCAATACCTCTAACATATTTATGAAGAAAAACATGATTCTAGTTCTAATAATAATATTTATGACAAGCCAGATATCAGCCTTTGAATTCTGTCAAAATGGAATAACAGGAGAAAATAAACTCAGACTAATCTCTATAAACGATATGTTAAAAGACAATCCACAAGAATGGAAATGGCAACCTTTACAAAAAATAGAATTAGAAACAAGAGTCGAAAACAAAAATGACGAAAGTGGAACATATATTTTAGAAGCTATATTTAAAGATGCAAATAAAACGATAAAAATTGCCAAAGACTCAAGAGATTTAAAAGAAGAATTTTCACTTTCAGCTTATGAAAGAAAAAGTATCTCACTGGAATTCGAAATAAATGAAGACGAAAAAATAAATAATTATAATCTTTACATAAAATTCTACAAAAAAAATGAAGAAAATGAAGAATGTACAGAAAACTCAATAGAAAAAATAACAATAGAAAAAATTAATCTATGTAAAAATAAAAAAGTGAACGAAAGCAAATTAGAAATAACACACATCAGAGACGAAACAAAGAATGGTAAAGACAAATGGACGTGGGCTCCAAATAACAATATAGGAATATCATTAAATTTAGAAAATAGGAATTACTCTCAAAGAAATTTCACAACAAAACTAATATTCCTAAATAAAAACAATGAAGAAATTTCTCTAGCAAATAATCCTAAAGACATAATAAAAAAAATAGAACTAGGCAACGGTAAGGGCAATAATATAAACTTCTATTTCAAACTAAAATCTAGCATTAAAGAAGGAATATATGCAATATATGCAAAAACCTACGACACAAATAATAAAGACATCTGCACGAGCCTAAAAGCCGAGGATAAATCCAATCCAACAATAATAAAAATAAAAAAGGCCGAAAGAAAAGTAATAATAACACAAGTAAAAGGGCCAAGAACTACTAAAACTTCATCTCAAGAACAATACATTGCGACAATAGCAAACCTCGGAAATAAAAATGAAAACAAGGTACTCGCAATAGTTTACAATTATCGACTAGGAATAAAAGAAAAAATAGAAATACCAGACTTAAAATCAGGAGAAGAGGAAAATGTAACATTTAATGTATCAATTCCAAAAAATGCCTCAAACACAAGATATTCATTATCATTTTCAACAGAATACGAATATAACGAAAAACAAGACTATTTCAGAAGCTTTTCAAATAAAATAGATGATATCAGCTACTATATAACAATAAACCAAGGAGAAATACCAGAACCAAAAACCCAAAAATTAGACGAAAAAATAAGAGAATCACAAGACAACAAAAAGGAAAACCCAACTACGATTATAACAGGAAATGCTGTAGGCGTACCAGATAAATCCCCAAATTGGATAATATTGACAATTTTAATTATTCTTGCAATTATAGGAATAATACTATTCTTCAAAAAACCAAAAGCAATACAAGAAACAAAAATAGAACCACCTCAAGTAATAAGAAGATATAAGGCTAAATTAAGCGGCTCTGTCCGATAACCCCGTCAGCACTAAGAAACTATCAATTGATTACATAATACAATGTTGAATCTAATTTTTCCAGCACTATGTCCCATAACTGCAGAATTAGCCCCACCAAAAGCATTAACAACAAACATTCCTCCAAACAAAACAAGCAAACAAATTATAGTATAAACATATTTTTTTCTATATTCACCACTAACTTCATATCAATATTAATATTAAAGAATATATGTCTTAGCTCTTCGGCTCTATTGAAAAAGTCAAATAAATAAGCATCACCTCAAATATTTAACTAAACACAAGAGGGACAGTGTGAAACGAACAAAATTTATTAAAAAACTAATGGTTTACTAAACAATTAAAACGTCTGATGTTGAAATTTTGTATGTGGATTCTGCCTATGATGCGAAATGGATTTATGAGATTTGTTTTTGGGATAGAATTCGAACGAGAATTAAGCCGAAGAAGAAAGTTAAGGGGAGTTCAAGGGAAGGCAATAGGAAAATTATGATGAAGTTTAGTATCATTGGAGGAGTTTAGATTTGGTACACTAAAGAGGTAGTATAGTGGTTCGATTAAGGCTCGAAAGGTGAAGGGGGCTAGGAGTAAATTATATTTGAAAGCGATTCTTCATAATTTAGAATTGGTATTAGTCAGATTTTCAACAGGCCCATTTAAGCTAAAGACTTAAATACTAAGCAATCTACTCTAATAATGTAAACGAGAACACAAATGAACATTCTAAAAATTATTAAATAACACAGGAGGAAAATATGAAATTATATGTAGGAAATTTGCCATGGTCTATTGATGACAACGCGCTAAAGGAACTCTTCACTTCATTTGGAGAAGTTACAGAAGCCGTTTTAATCAAAGACAAATTTTCAGGTAGATCTAAAGGATTCGGATTCGTAACTTTTGAAAATGATGATAATGCCCAAAAGGCAATCTCTGAGATGCACGAAAAGGATGTTGAGGGACGGCCTTTAACAGTAAGCGAAGCAAAACCAATGGTTCCACGTGATAATGCTTCACAGACAGAACATTCAAATGAAAGTTCTGAAGCACCACTCGCGAACCCAGCCGAAATCAACGAAGCAACTGAAATAATCGACGATAATTCTGAAGCTGAAACTTCAGAAGAAGAAATCGAAAGCGTTGAGGAAGCAAAAGATGACGCTAGTTCTGATGAATCAGCTACAGAAAAGGCAACAGAATCAGAAGAAAGTACTGAAAAAGAAACTAAATCTGATTAAGTCTAAACCAAATTTTTATTTTTTTATTAATTCTTAAATAAATTTAAATAATCCTTATTCTATGATATAGCATGAAAAAAAGGATTATAATAATTTTATTTTTACTAACTTCATTTCTTCAAGTAAGTGCAATAGAACTCTGTCAAAATGGAGCAAACACTAATTTAGAGATAACAAAAATAACTAACATCCAAAACAAATGGTCATGGCTAGTAGGGAAAGAAGTGGAAATCAATTTAGAAGTAAAAAACAAAAATTACTCTCAGAGAGATTTTGAAATAGAATTATTCTTCTACAACGAAAACGAAGAACTCGAAGAAAATTTCACACAAAAAGAGAACCTAATAAAAATAATAAATATAAACGAAACAGAAAGCAAAACAATAAATTTCACCTTCAAAATAGATGACGTACCAACCGGAACATATTCACTTTACGCAAAATTAACAGATAAGAATAATGGAACAATCTGTACTAGTCAAAAAGCCGAGACAAAAAATAACGAAATTGCCATAACTTTAACAAAAGAAGAAAGATTAGTTACCATAAGAAGAATCACCGGCCCTACAACGGCAACAGCGAATTCATCCATAGAGTATACAGTAGAAATAATAAACCTCGGCAACAGAAAAGAAGACAGAGTTATCGCAATAATTTATAACGCAAATTTTAAATTAAGAGAAGAAAAAGAGATAACAAATCTAGACATTGAACAATCCAAGAATATAACATTCAACTTCACCGTTCCAGCAACCACGCTAATAGCAAACGAAACAATTCTCTTCTCAACAGAATTCGACTACAACAATAAAACTAAACAATATCAAAAAGAAATGACAAAAGACAAGCCCTTCACGCTAGAAATAACATCATCCTTATTAACCAGAGTAACAAAAAAACAAAATCAATCAATCGAACAAAACCAGTCTCAATTAACCACGACACAAGTTCAATCTAATTCAACACTCTCACTCTCTAATTTACCATATCTTTGGATAACTATAATCCTCTTGCTGATAATTATAATCATCACCGCAACAATCTTCTATCTCAAAAGAGGAAAAGCCCTACAATCCACAAATAAACAAACATCCAAGGATAAAGTCAACGAATATCTAAAAAAAATAAAAAATAAACCACAAGAAAATCCAATCATAAAACCACAAGCTCTTAAGAATCCCACGACCCCAAACAAACCTTCCGAAACGAACATCGCGAACACCAAGGCCCCTCCGACCTCTCAAAATCCTCCTCAACAGCCTCGTTCTCCGTCACATCCTGCAACAATCTCTTCATCTCCGAAATCGAACTCCGTAAAATCTGTTTCACCTCCTCAAGCCGTTCCGAGTCAACCTCAAAAGAATCAACCTTCCCCTCAGCCCCCAAAGCCAAATAAAACATCTTAGCCATAATTCTTTCAGCGGGAACATCAAGCTTCTCAGAAACATACAAAGCATAAAGTCCCAATTGTAATTCATAATCAGCCCTTCTCTCTTTCCCAGTCTTCCAATCAAATAAAACAATTCTATCATTAATCCGCATAGCAAAATCAATACTAAGATAAACCCGAATTCCCTCAAAATCAAAACTTAAAAAATCCTCTAATGTAATCCAATCCTCAACTGAAGTTTGCCTAATTTCCATAAAAATATCCGAATTATAAAAATTAGTCAAACAAATTTCGGCCTTCTCAATACACCCTTCCTTCTCTTCCTCTCCAATCCCTTCCCCATACTCATCTTCAAAAAATCTATGCGCCTTAGTCGCAAACCCAGTATACCCACCAAGCTTCGACATACTCCAATCGCTCTCCATCCGATTCCTAAGCTTCTTTAAAGAATATCCAAGCCCAATATCCTCCCCAACTCGAAATCTCTTCAAAATAAACTCAATCATTTCATGAACCCGCGACCCAACCCAAATATCTTTACTAGCCAACTTCTTCAAATAATAAATCTTCTTAACTCGCTCATCCTCGCTTGTAATCCACCCATTCCAAAATCCATAATGATTAAAAAAATATTTTCTTTTACATTCCTTAAATAAAGAATCCCTAGACTTAGACCACGAAAACTCATTTTTAAAAACCATAATCATGCAAACAATCACAGATATATAAACACTCGCAACTTAATAATTAAAAATTACAAACTATTTTATTTTATAATAATTTTATTAGAACCCCAATCTACTTCACACGTCTTCTATAAAAATCAACCAAAAATATGTTTTTCGTAAAAATACCAGCCGGAATCCCAACCAAAATAATAATCAAAACGGCAAACACAATACCCAATATAATATCCTTCAAGAAAGCAATAAAATAGTCCCCAATATTATCAAAAACTTTTCTCACAATTCCAAACTCAAAAAACGATTCTACAGTCTGTTTATTTATAAAGTTCACAATCAACATAGGAACCATAAATATCCCTATAAACAACTCAGCAAGTATACCTAACCAAACAGCCACAGAATACAAAATCATAACAAATACACTATACACCAATATAAAAGGGATAGCCTTCAAAAACATAAAAAAACCAAGTTTCATATCCGCACTAAATTTCATAACAGGCAAGCGTTTAAATTTTCCCTTGCTAAACTCTTGAACTATTCGTACACTATACCCGCCCAAAACAAACCAACCAAAAATCGGCAACAGCAACCACAAAATATTAAACATCCCCTTCGCTCGATTAAACGGATATTTGAAAGCAGTTTCAAAATCTAATACAACACTTTTCTTCATACACTATACAATAAATCTAAACTATATAAAATCTCCCACAGAAACTTTAAATACTAACTTTATTATAATAAATTTATGATAAAAAAGAGATTAAAATCAGGTGACGCAGAAATCGACATCAAAATAAAAAATCTAGACAAAATAAAAAATTTAGGATGCCGTTCTCACCATTCTGGACACTTCTGGGTTTTCGGCTCTGCCCTGGCAATGATTCTCTCTTACGAAAGAAGCGCCTCAATTCTTTGGGCAATCCTCCACGGAGCCTTAAGTTGGTTCTACATCCTTTTCAGAGCAATGCAAATCTGGAAATGGTTTTAAAATATATATTTTATAACTTTTCTCTAGCCAAAACCGCCAAAGCCTTCTCTAACTGAAACGCCCCATTCTCGCCCCAATCAACATAATCACAAAACTCATCCGCCCCAACAAACTTCCTCAACCCAATCTTCCCATTACAAGGATCAATAGTCTGCTCCCGAATTCTATCAACCTCAGCAACATACCTAAGAATATGATGAACCTTCCTCTCACAATTCTCCCCTAAAGGCGTAACCCTAAAACAACCAATCCTCCTAATATTCTTAATATCCAAATCAGCCTCCTCATCAACCTCCCTAATCAAAGTATCTTCAAAACTTTCATCACAATCCTCCGGCTTCCCACCAGGCAAACACCAATATCCATTACTACAATCTACAATACAAAGCCTCCCCTCCTCATCAAAAACAAAACCATATGACTGAACAACATTATCCAAATTCTCGAAATCAGTATCATCCAACCATTCCATCAAATATTTCTGACCAGCCCACTCAATCTCTGATTTCATAAACCCATATAAAAAAACAAACCTTAAAAACCTAACCATCAATCCCAAACAATCCCAGACAACCTATCCAGCTCCTCAGAAGTCAATACCCTCTTCTCGTCAAACTCCATACCCAACTTTCTAAATCCCCGAAAAAGCCTAATTCTATAATGATCATAACTAGGCATTGCATTATATCTTCCACCTCCCTTAGTAATAATATAACAACCACCAATCTTACCTGCCAAAGCCTTCTCAAGAAGACAAAATTCCCTCACCAAATTTTCAACACTAATCTCTCTGCCCTTCAACACATACACAATAAACTTCATAAAAATCCTAATCTTTTCATATTCTACAATCCTTTCAATAAAACATTTTTCCCTATCAAAAATTTTCGACAGCGGACCAACGTCGCCACTTTCAATAATATCTCGATACCTATTTCTTTTTACCATTTATTTCAGTATAGCCCAATTCTTGTCAAAAACATCGAGAGTCAGCTTCTTATCTATTTGCTCACTAAAACAATCTAGAACTTCCTGAGAAGAATATTTTGTCATTTGCTTAACCCATTTTTTATCTCCAATCTGTTTTTTGGCAAGACCTCTATCTTCTCTAAGCTCACCAAAATCAAGCAAGATAACTTCGTCCTCCACTAATCCAAATTGATTACCAATTTTAGATGTATGCTCATACACGCCATACTTCCACAAATCCACAATAAAATCAAGCACTTTTTCAACAATCTTCCGCGCCTCTTCTCTCTTTCCAGCAGAATACAAATCCTCTAAGATATCCTGAACAGTAAATGCTCGCTTCTGCCTTATCTTGCCACCATCAATTATTTTAATATTTCCCAGCATTCTCGCAGGTATTTTCCCCCTACTAATAATATCCAAACCAGCTTGCCAGCCATCTTGCATCTTTTTAATCCTGAAATCTAATTCAGATATTCTTCCCAAGGGCTCCAAATATCTAGAAACTTTCCTGGAAATTTCCTCCGTAGTCTTTGGAGTCTTAATAACATAATCCTCAAAATATTCAATATTCGCTTGCCAACCACCAGATACTAGCTTTCTTTCTTTCATCCTAATACATCCCGAATCTTTTCAATAATCTTTTTCATAACTTCTTCACCGACATCTCTATCTGACTTTCGCTTGTAATGATGCACAAATGCCTCATCCTCAAAAAACTAATTAACTTTTAATCTTTATTATACTGCACTTACATTCTAAAAATCCTAACCAAAACCATCATCTTTGATTTTTTCAATAATATTCCTAAAAATTCCAAAATAAAAAGCTAAGATTGACAAAATAGCAAAAATAAATACGCCAATATCCGCACACTTATCTGCAATAAAACTTTCCTTCCTCACTTTATCAATCTCTTCATAACCTCAGTAATAACCCTAAAATCCGCCCGCCTCTCCGACAACCTCATAACCTGCCCAATCAAGAAATTCAATGATGCCTTCTTCCCATTCTTATAATCTTCAACAACCTTCACATTTTCATCAATAACCTGCCTACATAAATTCTTAACCGCCTCCTCGCTAATATTCCCAATCTCCTCCTTATGATCCGCCAACGAAAAACTCTTCGGAACAAAATCATTCATAATCTGCTTCCCCTTCAAAACCGTAATCTTCCCCTCCTCAACCGCCCTAATCAACTCCGCCAAATGTTCCGGCCTAATATCAACATCCTCATCCTCCAAACTCTTCTTATTATAATTCAAAACCCTAAGCAACTCAACCGTAACCCAAGGAATCATCGACTTAATATTGATATCTTCACTCTTGCCTAAAATCTCATCAACAAGCTCAGGCAATTTCATTATTTCATCCACACTTTTCTGACAAAAATGCCCTCTGTTTTTCAAAACAAGAGGTTTCAATCCAAGAATTTTAGAATAAATTTTACAAGATTCCTTAATAGAATCACTGTCATTAGAATATTCGATTAAAATAATTTCAGAAGCCTTATCTTTTAATTTCTCACTAACCTCAAAATCATAAAGATTATTTTCCTGCCATTTCTCATTTAATTTATTCCTATATGCCGGAGCGAGCAAAATCAATTTCTTAATCTTAACCTTCGACCCCTGAAGCCAATGAACCAAAAACGCACCGCCAGCACTAGTCCCAACCAAAACACTATTCTCATCAATATTAATTTTCTCAATTTCCATTTTCCATTTTTTATAATCAGGATTCCAATTCTCAGGCATCAAAGGATTATTAACAACAACTCCTTTCTTCTCAAGTTCTTTCTTAACCCAAGGTATCCAATTTCTCTTATTCTGCTCGGGAAACCCTTTCTCAAGTTTTTCCCTATCCTTCTCATTACTCCCATGCACCAAAACAACATTACCACTCACAGTCTTAGACTCCACAAGCCCCTCAAAAAAATCAACCAACTCCAAATTCCGCGTTAAAATCTTCGCATCGCTCTCCCCAACATTATACTTCCTCAACAACCTCTCCAACTTAACCTCAGGCATCTCCGGCATACTAGCCCTAACCTCATTCAACATCTTAGAATCAATCTTCAACTCCGCCAAATCTGGACAAGGAATAAACCGATAATCACTAGCCCCCTCCTTACTCCGCATCTTAATCGTAATCCCCTTACTCTCATCATATGCCAAAGTATCTCTCTTTTGCTCTATCCCCCTCCCGTGGTTCTCAACCTGTCTCACAATCTCATAATCAATCGCCTTCCTAATCTTCTCAAGACTATTTAAATTCTTCATCTCAACCCTCTCGCCATAAGTCGAAACATTCACATCAACCTTAATCCCAGCATTCTTCCGCACCGCCTTAATATAACTCAAACTAAGCAACAAACTCTTCAGCCACTCAACAACCTGCTCCGAATCAGAGAACTCAGGCTCCGTCACAATCTCAATCAAAGGCAACCCACTCCGATTATAATTAATCCTTCCTGTATTCGGATTCCACTGCGCCGGATCCTCCTCCAAATGCAACTCAGTAATATTAATCCCTTTAAACTTCCCACCAACAGCATTAACCTTCGCGTGCGCCCCCGACAAAGTCGTCTGATACCCCTTCGGATTATCCGCCCAATCATAATGCTTCCTTTGCCAAACAAGCTTATCCATATTAATCTTAGACTTAAAAACTGTAGCAATCTGCAACATCTTCCTAACAGCCTCTTCGTTCACAGCCATCGGCTTTGATCCAGGAGTCCCAGTACAAATCGGACAAATATTTGAATTAGTCTCCGAGTCTAAACTATCAGTCCGACACATACAAAACAACTTCTCACAAGTATCAAGATATCCATGAACCTCCAGTCCAATCTTGACTGGAAACGCTTTTTCACTCATGAATCAACCAAGAATAAACACATTTTAAATCTAACTAGGTCATAAAAACAAGACAAGATCCCAAGACAAAAAACAAACAAACAAAAATACTAATAACAACTAAATTATCTACTATCAATCCTTCTCACTTCTAAATAAACACATCTCAAATTCTCCCAAACTTTCTCTATATCATCACACCAAATAGAAGAAAATGCTTCATTTCCATACGACCAAAACTGAATATCCCGAACACCCTCCTCATAAATCATCCTAACTATCTTAATAATCTCTGATTCCCGACCCTTAGGCACTCTAAATCCCTGAACCCAAACCTGAACTCGCTTACCATTTCCATCAGTCATCCTTAAAATATCTTGAACCTGAGATAAAACATATTGTTTGCCCTTTTCACAATCATACTTAAAGTGATATGGGTCAATAGAGACAACATCAACGCCCTCAATATCAAAAACATCTTCAAGTTTTGGAGATCCATAAACCCAATTATCTTTAGAGTGGGCACAAAGATTAACCAAAACCTCCTTTCCAATAGAATTCCGACAAGATTTGATAACATCAACCACATCTCTCAAAAAATCCATCATAACCTTACTCCTATATGCAACAAACTCATCCCAACCCTCCCCATCTTTCTCAACAGGAATCCCAAAACCACTCTTTTCAAAAAAACCCTTCTGACATCTGTCACAAGAACAACTAAAAACTGAATCATCAATTTTTCTCCCATCACCCCTAAAAGTAGGCCAATGCGGTTCGTCAATAAAAACCTCATCAACTTTCGTCTTCCCAATAACTTCCCTAATTAAACTAAAAAAATAATCTCGAAACGACTTGCTTTGCGGACAAACAGCTCCCTCAGCACCTTTCAAAATATTAAAAGCCTGAGACTCTTGAGGATACCTCTGTAAAAAATAACTCGAAGCCTCACCCCCAAAAATACCACCCATGGCCCAAAAATTAAAAGATACGTAATCAAAAACTTCCTTAGCACAATCAACAGCTTTTACAATCCCTTCAAAATTATATCCAAGTGAGTCTTCGCTTACTGCCAATAAAATACTATTAGCCCCACTATCTTTTATCTCTTTAAAATCACTTTCCAAATGCCTAGACACCTGTAAAGGATACGACACGCCCAATTTTAACTTCTCAACCATAATATCAAACAATTTAAATTTTATTTAAAGGTTCCCAATACTCAGGAGACAAGTCTTTATCTAACAATTCCCTAGCAATATACTGAAGATTTTTTTGAAACCGCAATTTACTTTCTAAGGAAATAAACCCTGGACGCATCTCCTGAACACCCATAGATAAAGGCTCCACTTTTAATTCATCAATCAACTTATTTTCAAAATCATAAATCCTGATAGAACTATCCGGAACAAATCCAGACATCTCTGGTCCACGATAAACTGCATTTCGAAAGCCTAATCTATCTAATTGAATCCCACCTTTAATACCCCTAATCCAATAATCTATTAAATCTCCGCCTTCAATGTTAAATGCCGCATGATTATAGACCGCCTTAGAACGCTTACACATCTTATCGGAATCAAAAGCTTTACCCATAATCTCTGCAAGAAACTGATCCTCACAAATAATACTTGTAGGAATATGTGGAACTCCCTCCCCTATAAAACCAGCCTTATCAAAAGCATAATTAAGAAATTCTAGATTCACCCCGTAAAGAGGACCAGAAACCAATCTATGATTTGAGCGACCATCAACATTATTTAAAACATTTCTACGCTTTAACTCTTCTTCAAAATGTTCAGAGATAAAAGTTTTGCCATAAAAACTACTTTCCCCCCTAGTCAACACGTAGTCATCAGTAATAATAGGATTAATAATTTCACGAAAAGATCCTTCATTAAAAGTAACATCAGAATCCACCATGATTAAATAATTCCCAAAATTACAAGATCTTTTAAAAATATCATTAACCGCATTTACTTTCCCCCTACCAGAATACCCGATATCTATCAGCTCACCATATTCTTCCCTAATAGTCTCCGCTGCCTTCAAAGTCTTAAACGTTTTAAGATCAAAACGAGAAACCCCACTTAAAGAAATAAACACCCTTATATCTTCTTTCTTAAAATCTATTTCCTCCAATCTAGATACAACCGAGTCCAAACACACCTTAAGCATTTCTCCTTCTGCATGAGATGGAACTCCAACTGAAAGCTTTTTTTGATTCATAAAAAACAGAGGAGTCTAACCTTTTTAACAATTATTATACTAAAATTACCAAAGCCCCTCTTTTCCACTAATTCTCACCACACGCCAATCTCCATACCAAGCCATTCATCCGAAAGCCCAGGCTTTATAAAATCCTTTTCAAGATGGGCATATAACTTCTCCACCTTCATTCAAATCAAAACCACAAAACCTTTTTATATCTTCTCAAACTTATTATTACATGAACAATAAGATCCCACTAGAAGAATTAAAATTCTGCCTAAATATCTGGGAAGAAAAAGAAGGCTGCAGTTTAGGAGGAGAAACAAGATGCGAACAATGCGCTGCACCATACCTCTTGCTAAAAATGATAGGTGGACCCATCCTACATGACCCAAATATGAAAAAACTAACACTAAACGACTGGAAAAATCAACTAAAACAATATGAAAACTAAAACATTTAATCCAGGTGACGAAATCTCAATAAAAACAAAAACAAAAACATGGCAAGGTCACGCCCTTCAATCCCATGACCCAGAAATAATTTTATTAAAACTAAAGTCGGGCTATAATATAGGAATTCGAGAAGCTGAAATTTTAGGCGCAAATATCCTAGAAAAATCAAAGAAAAGTGACCATAAAATAAAAACATTACATAATAACAAAAATCTTCCAAACGTAGCAATCATTATCACCGGCGGAACAATCTCGTCTCGTCTAGATCCAAAAACCGGAGGAGCCATCCCCACGGATGCAAAAGAAATACTAAATATAGCACCAGAATTGGAAAAAATATGCAATCCAATAATAGAATCCCCCTTCATGAAACTATCCGAAGACATGGGTCCACAAGATTGGAAAAAAATAGCAGAAATTTGCAAAAAATATTTAGATGACAAATCCATATCAGGAATTATAGTAACCCACGGAAGCGACACCCTACATTATACTGCAGCAGCCCTTTCCTTCTTTTTGCAAAACATCGGAAAACCAATCTCACTAACATTCTCCCAGCGTTCAATAGACCGAGCATCAACAGACGCAGCACTAAACCTAATATGTGCAGCAAAATACGCAACATCTGACATAGCAGAGATAGCATTGATAGGACATGAAACAACAAATGATGACACGTGCATCGCAATCCCAGCATCAAGGGCAAGAAAAATGCACACCTCGAAAAGAAATACATTCAAACCAATCAACACAACACCAATCGCAAGAATAACTCCAAACAAACTAGAAATCCTAAAACAATTTAATGCCCGCTCAGACTCAGAAGCAATTCTAGACGATAAATACCAAAACAAAGTAACATCAATAAAAATACACCCAGGAAGAGACCCCTCAATAATAGATTTCTACCTCCAACAAGGATACAAGGGACTAGTCATAGAAACAACAGGACTAGGACATGTCCCAACAAAACAAGCACAACATGACTGGCTCCCAAAAATCAAAAAAGCAATAAATTTGGGCATGACAATCTGTGCAACAGCTCAAACAATTAACGGAACACTAAATCCAAACGTCTACTCCGCAGGCCGAGACCTCCAAAAAACCGGAATCATATTTCTACCTAACACAACATCAGAGACCGCATTAGTAAAATTAGGATGGGTATTAGGACACAGACAGTGGAATAAAAAACAAAAAATGCTAGAAAATATCTAACAAAAAAATAAAAATATTGGAGGAACAATACTCCAATTAATTCTTAAAAAAATTTCTTAGTCTCTTTCCTTACAAAAAGATACCAAATAATTAGACCATTAATAGCAAGTCCAATAACTCCACTAGCATAATCCGTATTAACAAAATTCATAACCGCCGAGACAAGCCCCAAAACAGATAATAACCCAACTGTAATTTTAGTCCAATTTTTAGCCACTAATAAATCTCTTCCTAATAAATATTGGAAGAAACTAAGGCAAATCAAAACGACACCAACACTAACCATACCCCATGGACTCACATTACCAAGGTTAGCTTCAGTTAATAAGGCCGGATCTGCATTTCTAAAAACATCAGAAGAACTAAGCGCAACAATTCCAATTATTAATGAAAACAATGCACCTGCGAAAAACAGGAATGACAAAATTTTAATTCCCTCAGGGACTTCACTTATTTTTTTAACCATCTTCACCTCCTTATAAAATCAAAGAAAACAACTTATTTAAACCTTAACATATTCCTTTAAATATGAAACACGATTATAAAAAAATAGGACTGAAATCTGGACTGGAAATACATCAACAACTCGACACCCATAAGTTATTTTGTTCTTGTCCTTCCCTGTTAAGACAAGATGAACCTCAATATGAAATTCACAGAACATTAAATCCAGTTATAGGAGAAACTGGCAAAATAGATATAGCAGTTGAACATGAAGCAAAACAAAACAAAAACTTCACATACCAAGTCTATGACACAAATTGCTTAGTTGAAACAGATGAAGAGCCTCCACATAAAATAAATCAAGAAGCTTTAAAAATTGCACTCCAAATCGCACACCTTCTAAATTGCAAAATATTTCCAGTAACTCAAATCATGCGAAAAACTGTGACAAATGGATCTAACACATCAGGATTCCAAAGAACAGTTGTGATTGCATATGATGGCTACATTGAAATATCTTCAAAGAGAAAAATTGTAATAGATTATCTAATGCTAGAAGAAGATTCAGCAAGACCAGTATCAGAAAATCCATCCGGATCAAAAACCTACAAATTAGACAGACTCGGAATCCCTTTGGTAGAAATTGCAACGGGGCCACATATGCACACTCCAGAAGAGATAAAAGAAGTTGCATTAAAATTAGGAGAAATCCTAAGAGCTTGCAAGGTCAAAAGAGGACTTGGGACGATAAGGCAAGATGTCAACATCTCACTCAAAGAAAGTAAAAGGGTCGAAATTAAAGGATTCCAAGATCCAAAAATGATGAAAAAAACAATTGACATAGAAATTTCCAGACAACTGACATGTATAAAAAATAATTCCTGCAAAAACGAAGTAAGAAACGCGCTCCCTGACGGAACAACAAAATTCCTAAGACCAATGCCAGGAGCCGCAAGAATGTATCCAGAAACCGACCATCCACTTCTAAAAATTTCCCGTGACTTAATCAACGAAACAAAAAAGAATCTCCCAAAATTAGCATCCGAAAATAATTCTTATTTACAAGAGTTTGGACTAAACCCAGAACTAATCAAACTAATATTGAAACAAGGCAAAATAGAAGATTTCAAAAGCCTAATCCACGAACACAATAACCCAAATCTAGTCGCAAAAATGCTGACTCTCTTCCAAGTCAAACCCAAAATCTCAACAGACATCCTAGAACAAATACTGGAAAAAATAGAAAAAAAACAAATCCCAGAAACAGATGCAAAAACAATAATGCAAAAAATATCTCAAGGAATGACATTTAAAGAAGCAATAAAAAAATCCGACATCGACTTAAAAACAGAAGCCAAACAAATAATAAAAGAAAAACCAAATCTCTCTCAAGGAGCCTATATGGGACTCCTAATGGGAAAATTCAAGGGTCAAGTATCAGGAAAAGAAATTGCGGATATATTAAGGGAACTTATTTAAAACATAAAGTATAAATGATAACATGAAAGAAAAATTAAAAAATAAATTTTTTGATATAAACCGACTTCCAAAAGAAGAAGGACTTTTAATTTTTCCAATCTCAATGAGCAGAATATCCAATTCACAAAATGGTTCAAAATATTTTGATATAATAAATGATTTTGCAAAAAAACTAGCACGAGGAGTTGTGGGAGTTACTTTTATTTATACTGATAATCTCTACGAAAAATACGTCCAAATGCCAAAAATCTCGACAAATAAATATCTCGAATTAATGATTGCGCATAAAAACCAATTTATAAAAAATCTCAGGAAAAAATCTACATTTGTAGAATGTGCATTTGATTTCATCAGCTGGACACAAATAATGTTAGAAGCTATCAACTTCACCTCAAAATTAGATGTTGTAAAAAAAATATACAAAAAAGACAAAATATTTCAAAAGTATGTAAAAGAAGATATTAAGGCAAACAAAAAAGGAGTAACTCAAAATAATATAAATTTCATATTGGAGGAAATTCTCTTAACCTATTTAATATCAAAAGAAGAAATTAAAATTTCGAATGCCCTTGTTAATGGTAGAGACAAATGGAGATTAATTTGTTATCCAGGAAAACCCCTTAAATCCCTTATTTATTTCTATCAAAAAAATATTTTTAATTTAAATTCTGGAAACCCCCATGAAAATTCCATCTATGACCTCACAAATAAAAAATTATACAACCCTGATAACACAGACTTAGAAACCTTCAAATTTTAACCTACCCATAGGTTCAAGTACCCCCATTTCCTCAAAAAATAAAGCATAAACTCAACGTTTATGTCAAGTATACGGAGGAAAAACAAACATGGAAGATAGACAAATGTATAAAGCAACTTGTTCTGATTGCGGAAAAGAATGCGAAGTGCCATTCAAGCCAACACAAGGGAAGCCAGTTAGGTGTTCTGATTGCTTCAAAAAGAACAGGCCACAACGAAGTAGCTTTGGAGGAAACAATCGTAGATTTGATAACAGAAACAAATTCAACGATAGGCCAAAAGAAATGCACAAAGCAACTTGCTCAGATTGCGGCAAATCTTGCGAAGTGCCATTCAAGCCAACACAAGGAAAGCCAGTTAGATGTAGGGAATGCTTCAGCTCATCTAGAAACTAGAAACTCTAGTTCACTTTTTAATTTTTATTTTTATTTTAAATATTCTATAAACCCAATTAACAATTTTGATATTTAGTATATTTAGGCAAGACAAAAGGTTGCGAAGCGTACAAATGTACGTGAGTGTTCTTTTAACGAAGCATAAAACACTAAAAATCTAAATTAAAAATTATTTGAGGAATCCGCCAAACAGCCACACAACCAAAAATCCCATAGCAGCTCCAACAATACCCACAACAAACAAACTATTAGAACCCGAAACCGCACCAAACATTCCACCAACAGCTCCACCAACAGCACCTAACCAAAACTCCTTATTGTTCATTTTAAATCAAAACCCAACTCCTTCAATCTTTTAGCATGAGCCCCCATAATCGCCTCAACATTACCAATCATCTTAACTAACTCATTCCTCTCCGCAGCCAAGGTATTCAAAGCACCCTTATGAAAACCAATTTCTTCTTCTGAAGGCATTTTTGGAACTTCGACTCCCTGAACAGCAGTCGAAGCAGACTCTTCCTTAGCAGAATTAATCGCGCTCTCTAAATCATCACTATTCATAACAGCCTAAAAAATCCACACTATAAAAACCTAACCACTCTTGGCTTAAATCCACGAAAACCCGTATTTATTAGTATACCCAACCAAATTTAATAATTAATCAGAAAAAATACCGTGTGCCAAATTTAACAAATTCCCTCCAAATCCCAAATTCTTAAAAACCCCCATAAACTCAAAACACCATGCAAAGAACACTAATTAAGGACGTTTTTGAAAAAGAAGGAAAAGTCTTACTAAAAGGCTGGGTTCATGACACACGAGACCTAAAAAAAGTAAGATTTTTAATATTAAAAGATATCTCGGGAAGAATACAAATAACAGGCATAAGTGGAAAAACGGACGACAAAATATTCGAACTTTTAGACAATCTAAATAGGGAATCTGTAGTTCAGGTAACAGGAATATTAAAAGAATGCAAACAAGCTCCCAACGGAAAAGAACTTATCCCAGAATCAATTAAAATAATTCACGAAGCAGCAAATCCACTGCCAATCGACGTATCAGACTACTCAAAAACCGAACTACCCCTAAGACTCGACAATAGATTCCTAGATCTACACTCCGCAAGAGCACAAGCAATATTCAAAATACAATCAACGATTGGAATAGAATTCCTAAATTACTTTATAAATAAAAACTTCATATATGTACACACACCTTCCCTTATATCCGCGAGCTCAGAAGGCGGAACAGAACTATTCAAGACAAAATACTTCGAAAAAGAAGTCTTTCTAGCACAATCCCCACAACTCTACAAACAAATGATTGCATGCTCAATGGAAAACATGGTAACAATCACTCCAGTCTGGAGAGCAGAAAAACATAACACAATAAGACACTTAAATGAATGCCGACAAATGGATATAGAAATGGCCTTTGCTGACTCAAAAACAGCGATGAAAGAATTGGAAGAAACAATAAAATATATCGTAAAAAAAGTAATTGAGAAGAATAAAAAGGAATTAGAATTCCTAAAATTAGAGCTAAAAGTTCCAGAATCAAAATACCTAACATTCACAGAAACAAAAGAATTATTAGAAAAAAACGGAGTGAAAATCCCTTCAGACGATTTAACAGGCGAAGCCGAAAAGAAGCTCAATGAACTCTTTCCTAATACGATTACATTTGTATATAATTGGCCAATGGAAGGAAAACCGTTCTACATCATGCCAAAAGATGAAAACGCAAACGCAAAACTAAGCGAGGGCTTCGATGCAATATTTAAAGGAATGGAGATTAGTTCAGGTGGACAACGAATTCATATCCCAGAGCTACTAGAAAAAATGTTGAAAATAAAAAATCTTGATCCAAAAAATTTCGAATCCTACATTGATTCATTCAGATTCGGAGCCCCACCACACGCAGGATGGTCAGTAGGAGTAGAAAGATTTACACAAGTTCTCCTAGAAATGTCAAACATAAGAGAAGTATGCATGTTTCCAAGAGATAGAGAAAGAATCACACCATAAAACTATTAAATTAACCACTGCCCTTTAACAGGTGAAACAATCCTTGTTCCCCTATCTTCAATATTAATAATGGCATTATTTCTAATTCCTTCACATAATTCGTGAGATCCCACCCTACCCCCCGATATTTTCTCAATTTCAAAAAACGGAAGTGCAACAACGTTTCCACAGCTTCCCGCAAGCTCGATAAAATAATGCATACATGGTGATTCTTCTAGAAACGGATCAATTTTACTGTACATATCCTCAATAACACTTTTATTTACAGGACTACCTTTTAATCCGAATAATAAATCTAATTCACGAGTGTCTGATGTCTGATAAACGGCACTATATGCATTTGGCCCTCTATTCAATACATGTCTAACTATTTTTCTCATAAAATTACATAAAATCAAACTTTAAAAATCTTTCTTAAATCGCTCCTAATCAATTAAAACAATATTATTTCTAAATCCCAAACTCAAACCCATCTCCTTCCTTCCTTGGCAAAATATGTAAATGAAAATGCTCAACCAACTCCCCCGCAACCCTTCCCTTATTCACAACCAAATTAAAATCCTCAATATTCTCATCCTTAACAACATCCCTAACTACCTCCAACATATTCCCATAAAGAGAAGGTTCCAACTCCATAAAATCCGCAAAATGTTTTTTTGTTACAACCAACATATGCCCCTCAACCACAGGATGGATATTTTTAATCACAACAAAATCATCATCTTCATAAAATTTGGTACTAGGCAATTCTCCAGAAACAACCCTGCAAAAAACACAATCATCAACCATTAATAATCAAACAACCAAAACATTATAAACATTTCCAAATAATAATCTTTATGACAAATTCACTCTGGCACGAAGTAACCGAAGAAGAAAAAGAACAAATTAGACAAGACTCCAAATACCTTTTAAGCGAATTCGCATCAAAACTCCAAAAAATAAAAGCACCCGAAGGTCATCACGAAAACGAATCAGGAACAAGGGCCGAAGGAACAGGTTGGAAAACAGATGAGGAATTCAGAAGTACCACATTCGCAAACGCTCCATTTGTAGAAGACAATTTTTTAGTAGCAGAAAAAGGGGCATGGAAAAAATGAAAACAGGACAAAAAATGTTCTTCGATGAAAAAGTAGCAAGAGACTTCGCCAAGCACGAACAGAATGAAAAACATAACAACACAGCAAAAGTCTTCGATATCCTAGCCCTAGATTCCCTAAAAAATTCTCAAACCCCCTACCACATAGCCGACATATTCGCAGGCGCACACCCAGACAGATATCACAACCTATTCAAACTCCTAATAGAAACTTCCAGTCAAATAGACTGGGTAGATTACTCTCCAATCATGCTCAATCTGGCAAAAGAATATCTAAAATCCTATCAAGATAACCGAGAACAGACAATCAACTTTATCCACAAAAAATACACAGACTATTTAGAATCACTACAAGACGAAACACTAGATCTCGTACTAATAAAATACTCCTTAGATTACATAGAAAACTTAGAAGATTTCTTTACCCTCCTGTACAAAAAGATGGGGGAAAACAGCACGCTAATCTCAACACTAACAACGTCCTCAAATAAATTAAAAAGCCACTCAACAAACGCCAAATACTTCTACAATAATCAACCAATTCCAGAGGGAAAAGAAATAACCCTAAAAGACGGAGATAAATTTACTATGAAATTTTTCCAAGAATCAGGCAATCCAAATTCTGAACTAATAGAAGGCGCAGAAACAACTAAGCACTATTTCTCACAAGAAACAATTCTAAGCAAAGCAAGACAACAAGGATTCAAAATCTTCTTAGGAAATTGGAAGGAATTTAAAAAAGAAGATAAATTCGACTTCAACCTAAATGTTCTAATGTTAAAAAAATAAAATGTTAAAATCAAAACTAAAACAAATCCAACAAGGAAAGCTAACCGCAGTTGAAAACCTCCTAAGCTTCTCTAAAAAAATAGCAACACCAGAATCCAAAGACCTAAACATATTCCTAGAACTAAACGAAGACGCAATAACACAAGCCAAAAACATCGACAAAAAAATCAAAGATAAAACTCAAGGAAAACTAGCCGGCCTTTGCTTCGCAATCAAAGCCAACATCTCCGTGAAACACATGACAATATCTTGCGCCTCCAAAACACTAGAAAATTACACCGGACCTTTTAATGCAACCGTAATTAACAAACTATTAGCCGAAGATGCGATTCTACTAGGAATCTTAAATATGGATGAATTCGCATGTGGAGCAAGCGGAGAAACATCAGCCTTTGGTCCAACAAAAAATCCTAGCAATCCCGAACTAATACCTGGTGGATCAAGCTCAGGGCCAGCAGCCGCAATTGCAGCAGATTTAGCAGATTTTACACTCGGTTCTGACACGGGTGGCTCAATTAGAAATCCAGCATCACATTGTGGGGTAGTAGGACTAAAACCAACATACGGAGCAGTATCAAGGTATGGACTTCTAGATTTAGCAATGTCCTTTGACGTAATCGGGCCCCTAACCAGAACACCAGAAGACGCAAAACTAATCTTCAATATAATAAAAGGTCAAGACAACTTCGACCAAACAACAAAAGATACACCAAAAGAATTTCCACCACATAAAAAAGTAATTGGACTAGTAAACACAAAAAACTTCTGCAACGAAGAAATAAATAACTTAATAGAAATCCAAACAAAAAAAATAGCAAAACAACACAACTGGAAAATCAAAAAAATAAACCTTCCCCTAGATATCGCAATCCAAACCTACTATATAATAGTCTACACCGAATTCTTTTCAGCAACAAGAAAATTTGACGGAAGAAGATTCGGTAAAAAAATAGAAAACTCAGCTGGACCAGAAGTAATCCGAAGAATAATCGGTGGCTCTGAAATAACAAAAGCTGAACACGATGGAAAATTTTATAGAGAAGCTCTAAAAGCAAAAAACTACATTAAGCAACAATTCCAAGAAATCTTTAACGAAGTAGACGCAATAATATTGCCAACATCCCCAAAACTTCCACATAAAATAGGGGAATCAATATCAACAGAAGATATGTATGCATATGATGTAACAACAGTTCTAGCATCTATAGCAGGTCTTCCCGCAATATCAGTCCCAGCAGAACAAATAGAAAACAAAAATGTCGGACTTCAAATAATAACACCTCATTTCCAAGAAAAACTTCTCTTTAAACTAGCAAAAAGTTTTGAATAACCCCAACACTTCTCCTTCCATTTATTCCTAAGACATCTCAAAAGATCCACATATTTAATACTAATCCCTCCCGTCTTAGAGGCAACCTAATCAACATCATCGCCTGCATCATATATTATTGCTAGCTAACGATATTGTGGCCGTCCTAAGCGCAGCATCATACCTATTACGCCCATCTCCAAAAACATACTTTCTCTCACCAATCCTCAATCTCTCAGGAATTTCTATGACCGGGATAGGGTCCACATCGTTCCATCCATCCCTTTTTACTTTCTCCACCAAACAAGGATTATAATAACCAAGTCCAAAAAGAGGCTCCAATTCAGCAATGGTAATATCTTTCTCAAACATAATCCTAGCTCAAATTTTACAATTATAAACTTTGCCAAAATAAAAATTCGTGTTCATCTATGTAACCTGTGCCAATTATTAATCCCAAAACCCTAAAAACCAATCCACCCTAGTTCCAATATGAAAATCTCAAAAATAGGCGAATTAAATTTCCAAAAACTCAAAACAGAAATTCATACAACCAAGGAAGTAAAGGCACTATTCAAAAAAGAAAAAACGCCCCTCTCAATACTAATCCCAACCCCATGGGCATGGTACGACTCAGAACTCCTCGAAGCAACAGATGAAGACGGCGACGGAAGAATGGACGATAAATTCGGAAAATCTTTCAAAATAATCTATATAACTGACAACGACAACACAAGAGAATTTGAACAAGAAGCAATTATTATAGCAAGAACTACAATAAAGGGTATCAGACTAAAATACGTGGTACTCAAAAATTAAATCCCTATTCTCAACAAATTTTATAAACATCTCATCCCTTTATATCAAATGACAGACACCTCAACAGAAGAAACCAAAATAGCAAAGGCCTTCGTCAACATCTTAGCAATTCTTTCAATTTTAGGATTCATAACCATAATTAGCTCAAGCCTTCTAAATCTCAACATAGATAAATACACAGAAACCCTCTGGCTCTCCATCCTCGGACTCGGATTCATAATAGAAGCAAATCCAACACGACTTTTCAAAACAATAAAAAATCAATTAGGAGAAAGAAACTTCACCTCAACAACAACCTTCATAGTCGGACTCTTAGCAGTCATAGCTGGAATCTTATCCCTGCCACAAATCAACATCCAAACCTCTCCATTTCTCGCAATCAAAGGAATCATAAGTATAATAGCGATAGTATTCATAATTATCCAAACCTGGATCTTAAAATAAGAAGACTTATTAACTAATTCTCACCTCAAATAAAATGCCACCAATAACCCAAACCCAAGCAAAAGAATTCTTAAACAACATCTCTAAAAAAGACAGCATAGCGATAATTCATCATGATGATCCTGATGGCTTTGTATCCGGTATCTTATATTATGACTGGTGTAAAAATAAAAAGGCGACAACAAAACAATTCACATACACAATCAGAACAACAAAATTAAAAGAACTAAACTTAAAAAAATTCAACAAAATAATAATTTGTGATCTCGCTTCAAACTTCATGGCAAAAGAGCTCGAATTAATAAAAGATAAAGAAATATTTTATACAGATCATCACCCAAAAGAAGGACAATTCCCAAAAAATACACTAGAACTAATAACTACAAATCAAGGGTATATCCCTTCATCAAGGACAGCAGGAGAATTAACAGGAATAAAACCATGGCTTGCATTATCTGGAACAATATCTGACTGCGGGCATTATTACCCAGAAAATCAAAATTACATAAATAAAAATTTAAAGGAATTAAATATGACAATGGAAGAATTCCAAAAACAAATCACAAACACGATAACAAACTTTTTAGTCTACTTAGACAAAAACTACAAAAAAGCATTCAAAATATTGCAAAAAATAGACACACCACAAAAAATATCCAATCTAAAAGAATATTCAGAACCAGTAAAAAACGAAATCCAAAAATTCGTAGAAAAATACGAAGAGAAAAGAGAAAAACTAGGAAACATAAATTTCTATTACTTCGAACCAAAATTTTCAGTAAAGGGACCAGTCTGCGGGATAATCAGTGGAAAAGATTTAGATAAAACATATATTTTCGCTTCGCCAAAGAAACACACAAACAAAATAACACTATCCGCGAGAAACACTCATAAAAAAGTAAATACAGTAAAACTACTAAAGGCCGGAATAAAAGGACTAAATGAGAGCAACGCAGGCGGACATATACAAGCAGCAGGCGGTATAATTTTAGCAAAAGACTTAGAAAGATTCAAACGAAATATCCGAGAATACACAACAAAAAACTAGCCCTAACAATAATCCTTCTAAAAAAATTAAAAGTCTCTTCTCGCCTATCACTCATATATCCATCATACAAATTCCTAGCAGTCTCCGTAGAGAAAGGTCACACTATTATCTTCTCATCACTTTCCCGATTCATTCTTAATCTTAGAAAAAGCAATTGTTCCACTAATAATCACAGTCAAAACCACAATCAAAATATTTCTAATAAGAGAGTCTATAGAAATCAACGCCAAATTAATAGAATATACCCCAAACACATATAAAACAAAATAATAAATATACTCAGATAACATTTTCCATCCAGTAATTTCGCTATCTTCAATCACCTCTCTCAAATAAATAGCAACAATAGAACCTATTCCAATTAGAACTAGTGCTACAGTCAACGCTGGAACGACAACCAGCACGTTAGTGATTACATTACTCAAACCCTCAATGGAAAATTGATCCAACGCAAAATTAACAAAGACAATATAAATAGACCACTTGATAACCGTAATAATCAGTCTCACAAAACTAGGTCGAACTTCCTTCTCAATATCTGTAGCCTTCACAATCCGTGATAAAAAATATCCAACAAATTTACCCAGAAAAATTCCCAAAAACAAAAGAACAATAGCAAAAAGAATATCCATCAAAAAAGTACTCCCAATCTTCGCCAAAATTCCCTCTAAAGCCATATCTTATCAACATCATCCAAGTTTAAAAGCTTAATTACTATGCCCTATAGACTTCAAAAAATCCTTAGCAATTTTATCCCAAGAATAATCACTAGCCCGTTTCCTAGCAGCCATAGACATTTGTTTCAAGAATTTCTCATTAGACAACATTAAATCAAGTTTTCCAACCATTTCCTTTTCATCCTTAACGCTAAAACCACATTTAGAATTCCCAATAATATCTTTTACAGCAGTAATAACTTTTGGAAAATCGGATTTAAATCCAACAATAGGGAGTCCAGACGCTAACGCTTCTATAAAAACAGTACCAAATCCTTCCTGCTTAGAAGCCAAAATAAAAACATCCCCCAACCCATAATAATTTTCAGGATCCTTTTTCTCTCCCAAAAAATGAACAGAATCTTTTAGCCCCAATTTTCTAACACTATTCTTAAGCTTCTCTTCCTCCTCGCCTCCACCCACAATAATCAATGCCTTATCCTTAGTTTTCATTTCAGAAAAAACCTTTATCAACCCCAAATTGTTCTTTTCAGCAGAAAGCCGAGAAACAGTTAATATCACTTTTTTATTTTCCAGTCCATGTTTTTTCATAAAAGACAGTTTGGTTTTTTTAGGGAAGAACTTTTTCAAATCAACACCTTGCGTAAAAAATTTCATCTTCCCATAAGAAATTCCATAAATCTCCCCATTAATTTTCTTCATAGAGCTACTTTGAGTTAAGACAATATCCGCAGATTCTAGGGCAGTCTTTTCAATATTATAACCCAGCTTGGATTTAACAAAATAATCAAACTTATTAAAAATCCCCAACGAATTCTCTCCTCTTTTCTTATATTCCAAATAAGCAATTGATGGCTGAAGATACACTAGCTTTGTCTTTGTATCAAACTCTTTTATAACACTTGCAGAAATATAAAACTGGGACACAATAAGATCAAATGTATTTTCTTTCAAAAACTTTTTCATAAATTCTCTGACTCGCCTCCTAACAATCAACGCTACAAATGGTTTAAACATCCCAGAAAAATTTAACTTTCGATATCGATGTATTTTAACTTCATCAATATCATCATAATTCAATGGGTCATCAGGATCTAAAGAATAATCCTCACAAGCAATATGAATATCATGACCCATTTTAACAAGTTCCTTCGCAAGATTGTGGGTGCCAATTTCAGGACCGCCAATATGCGGCAAATACTTTGCACAACTAAAAAGAATCCTCATGTCAACATCTCATAAAATTTCTCACCATTAATTTCCGTCTCCTTTTCAATTTCTTTTTTTAATAATTTTATTTTATTTATTTTTTCACCTTCCATTTTCTCGATATATTCCAAGCTATCCCCAATTGCATCCTTCCAAATTTTCTTTCTCTCACTCTCCCCAGGACTGTCATAATATCCCATATTAAGAATCGTTCCATCACCTCCAAGCACAAACTGATCATACACTCTTTTCATCCATTTAGACGCGGCCCTAACATTTCGTTTGTAAATCATCCAAAAAAGAGAAGTTATAGAACTATACGCAACCTTATGAACATCAATCCTACATCCCGTATTTTCGCCAGGAACATTACAAATTTTCATTGCTTTTTTAAGAGAAATCAGTCCACCCCTTTCTCGAAACCAATCATTACCATGAAATTCTTTATCATTTTTTAATCCATACGACCCATGAACACAACCAAATTTTGGATCAGGAGAAAGATAAACACTATAACCATATTCAAAAACTCTCGCTCCAAATTCTGTATCCATATATCGCTGAGAAGGTGTTTCTGGAAATCCCCCAACGGCAAGAAAAATTTCCTTTGTCGTAATAAAATACCCCCCAGAGTTTTTTATTTGGAAGGGTATTAATATTTGGAAATCTCCAGATATAAATTTCTCCCCATAGTTTTCTGCTAAATATTCTTCAGGGAAATTCCCTTTTCCACTAGTAAATATCCCTTTAGAAAAATCCAGTTGTCCAATCTCCGCCATCTTACTCACATATCCTGGGAAAGTAGACCTATTATAAGGAGGAAGATTAATGGTCCCAACTTTTATCCCACGATCCTTTAGCCATTCAAAACTATAAACTCCTCCAAATGTGGCATAAGGCGAAACAATAGAATCATCATCAAAAAAAATAACATATTTAGAAGAAGCATTAGCAACACCAACATTGATAGATTTTGAATAACCCAAATTTTCCTCATTTTTAATATACTTTAGTTTTATCCCAGCCTTATCCGCCTTATATCTATATGATTCAAAAATCTGAGTAGCATAATCCGTACTATAATCATCAATCACAATAATTTCATTAACAGTAGGTTTCTGCAAAATGGCGGATTCAATACACCAAGACAGAGGATTGTTTTCTTCCTTTAGCGTACCAGGCTTAAACGGACACCGATTATAAGTAGGAATAATTACAGAAACATCTAACTTCTTATAAGGCAATTTAAAATCATCAAGATAAAAAACGTCATAATACGGCTTCTTCATTTCCTCCTCAAGTGCCCCTTGAACCTTTTGACTATCTGGCTCATCCTCTTCCGTGTGAGCCTTTTTTCTGGATTTAACCATCTTCAAGAAAGAGAGAAATGTTTTAAAAAGCTTCCTAGTTTCATAAGTAAACGATAAAATACAATTGATTTAATCATGACCTCATTTTAATTAAATTTAAATAGAGCCCCCTTTATTGGTCTACATGGCCTGTTTATTTTGCGATTTTATAAATGGGAAAAAGTTTCACACCTTAGATAGTGAATTCGTCAAAGGCCAACCACTTTACCCACTAATTCCAGTTTTTGAAAACAAAGACGTCTTCAGTTTCCTTAGCATCCCAGACAACAGAGGAGAAACCCACCTATTAGTTATCCCAAAAAAACATCATGAATTCGTAGAAGACCTGTCAGAAAAATCCTTAGAAAAAATATTCCCCATCGTAGTAAAAATGACAGGAGTCATGCGAAAAAAATACGGAGACTGTCACATTCTACTCAACAATGGGAAAAACGCAGATCAGTATATCAAGCACGTACACTTTCACATTACCCCAAAGACCACAGAAAAGTCTCCTCTTTGGCACAATCTTTCCCACGAAGAATTCGAAAAAATTTCAACTGAATTAATTGATATATTCGAATATATCCACAAAAAAGTTCCAAACTCCAAACTTTACCGAATCAAAGCAACCTAATCCAAAACTGGGACCAATTAATACCTAATTAACATCCTCCAACCACACACATTCTTTTAAACAAAAAACCCACGAATTACTACAACACTTGAAAGAAAGACGGTATGCCCATTATTTAAGTTTTGTTATATTAAAAAATCTAAAAAGAAGTTTAACCAAAAAAGAAAAATTAGGAAATATAAACTTCTACTATTTCGAACCAAAGTTCTCTGTAAAATCCCCAGTCTGTGGAATCATCTGCAGCAAAGACACAGATCAAATATACATTTTTGCCTCACCAAAAGAAGGAACTAACAAAATAACACTATCCGCGAGAAACACTCATAAAAAAGTAAATACAGTAAAACTACTAAAGGCCGGAATAAAAGGACTAAATGAGAGCAACGCAGGCGGACATATACAAGCAGCAGGCGGTATAATTTTGGCAAAAGACTTAGAAAGATTCAAACGAAATATTAAAAAATTTATAGAGAAACAATCAAATTCAACGCAAACTTAGAGGTTTACTTATAAACTTTAACCTAATTTTATCCAAGACAACAATGCTTAGAAATCCTTAATAATCTTCCGAATTATGGAAAGCCCAATAATAACGAACCACTCGCCAATCGACAGCCACGCAACTCGAAATTAGTAGAAATAGTAGAAGATTATAAAAAAATAATATTATATCCAGACAAATCAAAAAGAGAAATAGCCGTATGTAATCCTGCACTATATGAAACACATTTTATTTACAGAATAAGGGAAAAATAGAATAATAAAAAAGGAGAAAGACCCGTAGTAAAAAAAGATTGCGAAACAATTTCATCCCCAGAACATAAATACGAAAAGGATGGAGTTGAAATCATACAACCTAATTCAAAACTGGGACAGATCGACTTCCAATTAACACCTTCCAACTACACATATTCTTTTAAACAAAAACCTCTCTAAAATATCATGAAACTTGAGAGGCGAACTAAAAAATCCTTACTCAGCTTTTGTCATATTGAAAAAACTGAAAGGAGGTTTAATAAAAAAAGAAAATGCCATTAGATTTTGCAAAAGAAGCAATACAAACTGCAGAAGCAAACTCAATCAA
>CAZROF010000004.1:18481-39082 GCA_964601675.1 Candidatus Woesearchaeota archaeon | reverse complement strand
CGAAGAAATTCAAACTTTAGGATCACGTCGAAGCCCTCCTTTTTATGGAAGTGTGCCAACTAAGTCTTCGAAGAGCTGAGAAAATATCTAAATTATTTGGCAAGAACGCTCCAACTTATTCTGCGCTTTGCAAGTCTAGAAAAAGAATTCCAGTTCAGCTCTGGGAAAAATTATTGAGGATAACTGCCGGTTTGTCGTCGGGAGAAGTCGCGATTGATGGAACTGGATTTAATAAAACAAATCCAAGTTTTCATTATCTAAAAAGAATTGATGGAATTAATCCGAAGAACTTTACGAAACTTTCTGTCACGATGGACTTGAAAACGAAGAAGTTTTTGGCGATGAGAATTCGGACTAGCCCGCGTCATGACATGCAAGATGTGAAGTATCTTTTGAAACGTTCTGGAAAGATTAGGGAATTTTACGGGGACAAAGGGTACAGTGCGGAGTGGCTTTATGAGCTGCTTTTTTGGGAGGGAGTGCAGACTTTTATCCCCTCGAAAAAGAATGTGAAGATTAGAAGGTTTCGGGAAAGGCAGTTCGAGAATTATTCGGACGAGAAATATGGGCAGAGGAGTTTGATTGAGTGCGGTTTTAGTTGCATAAAGAGAAAGTATGGCGGGATGGTTCGGGCGAAGAAGATTTGGGGATTGAGGGTCGAGATTTATTGTAAGGGAATTGCTCACAATATGGGGTTGGTGGGAGATTTTCAACAGAGCCGTTATTACAACAATATTTATAAATAACAATATATTTCAGAATACATGGAAAAAGATAAAAGAGTGATAATTATCGTAGCTATAGCCTTAATTTTGGCAGCAACTGCAATAGCTCTAAATATAATGAGCTCTAAAGAAATTCCGACTTCGCATCCAAGTTCTGAAAGTCAACCAGATGGTGGAATAGTAGGAATAGATATTCAACCTCCTGTAATAGAAGATAAATTAACATCAAACAAAAACCCGCAACAATGAAATCCTCAGAAGTAATAACGTATATATCGATTGCAGTAATAGTAGTATCACTATTTTTTATAGGAACAGAATTAACAGGATTTGACACAACAAATGACACGGGTGTTGTCAACGTGACAATAATAACATCAGCAGCAATAAATTTTACAACAGATTTTTTTGACTTTGGATCAGGCGCAGTATCTCCAGGTCAAATAGCAACACTAAATAGCAATGGAACCGCTACCTACTGGACCGGTACCATAACTCCAGGACAACTGGTATTAGAAAATATTGGGAACACAAATGTAACACTTCAGTTGCAAACTGATAAATCAGCCGCGGTATTTTTAGGGGGGAGTTCAGGACAGGTATTCCAAGCAAAAGTGGCTAATAATACTGCTAATGATGGAGCATGTGTAGGAGCAAATACTTTTGTAAACTATGCTGATATTAATACAACCTTACAGACGGCATGTGGGACATACCTTGGATATGACGATACATCAGATGAGATAACAATCAATTTTTATATGGAAATTCCAAGTGATGCATACGGTGGGAAAACAATAGAAATCAAAGCAGTAGGAACATATACACCATAATTTATAAATTCATATATATTATTTAATTCATGAAGAGGATATTTATTTTATTAACCCTAACAATTATTCTAACTCTTCAGTTAACGCAAGCTGGAGGTGTTGGCATAACGCCAGTCTATTACAAAGAATTCTTCGAACCAGGATTAGTGAAAACATATACATTCCATTCATTTAGTTCAAATCCCGATGAAGGGATAGACCTATATGTAAAAGGGGATCTCTCAAAATATTTCAATTTGTCAACAAAGCATCTCTTAGGTAGTGGAGAATTTACGGTAACGATGAATCTTCCAGAAGAAATAGCAGTGCCAGGAACTCATAAAGTCTACATAGGAGCAAGCGAAGTAAAAAATACAAGCGATGTAATGGTAGGAGGAATCGCCACAATCCAAGGAAGAATAGATATATTAGTCCCATACCCAGGACAATATTCAGAATCAACTTTCAAGATGTCAAATATCAACGAAGGAGAAGAAGCCCCTTACGAACTAGAAATACAAAGTCTTGGAACTGAAGGTATAATAGTCAATTCAAAAATAGAAATCTACAAAGTAAATACTTCAGAAATTTTAGTAACAAAGATAATCCCAGAAAAGCAAATGAAATCAAAAACCACCCTAAATATTATGGGGACACTAGCTACAAAAAAGTTGCCCCCAGGAGAGTATGAAGCTTTTGCAACGGTTGATTGGGGGAAAAAGAAAATTGTTTTGAATCAGACATTTAGAATTGGCGAATTTTTAATAGACATAACAGATTATGATTACCAATTTGAGCAAGGAAAAATAAATCCCTTTAATATAAAAATAGCAAATAAATGGAACACCAAAATAGATAAGGTTTTTGCAACAGTTTCAATAACAGATCAGGGGAGATTTATAACAGATTTCAAGACAGTGTCAGTGGATACAAATCCATGGGAAATTAAAAAAATAACAGGCTACCTTGATGCCACTAATTTAGAACCAAAAAGATACACAGCGAAGATAACTCTTTCTTATGGCGGAGCAACAACATCAAAACTAGTAGCAATATATATTAATCTTCCCCCCCAGAAAGTTTACAAAAAATACATTATACTAGCAATAATAATAGGACTTGTAATAATATCAATTATAATATATTTAATATGGAAAATCAAAAATTTAGAGAAAAACAAAAATGAAAAGAAAAAATAAAATAACAATATTGACCACAATCTTAACAATAGTCCTAGCTGTCTCCTTGTTCCTAATGGTCCCACTTCAAAAAGAAACAATTCCAACAAGATTTATAGCAGGTAAGCATATGGGATTTGATCTTGGACCAGGCAACCTAAACTTCGGAGAAATAGTTCCAGGATATAGCGCCTCTAGAAGCATAATAATAAAAAATAATTTCAATAAACCAACATCAACAACAATAACCTCTTCCGGTGAAATATCAGATTATATAATTGTATCAAAAAACAATTTCGTATTGCAACCAGAAGAATCAAAAAATATAACCTTCTCATGCTTCCCAAAAAAGGGAATAGAATTAAGGGAATATGCAGGACAAATAATAATCACAACAAAGAAGGCTTAATTTTTTTTCACATTTCCAAATCAACCACCCAATTAAAATAATAATGGTTCAAGGAATAATCCTAAAGCCGAAACTGTGTGGAGTACTAAAATTACTAGTAAAAGTTTTAACCAAAGAAGATAATTTTCCAAGAACCAATCCAATATATTCAGCTTTCTTCTCAATCATACTAAAATTAATGTTAGAACAATCAATCCTATTATCAATATTTTTCAAAAAATTTTCAATATATTTTCCTTTTCTAATTAAAAATCGTATCATTTAAATTGATCTTATAACTAACTTCCTTGACGCTCTCGTATATTCTACTATACAATACAGGCCTTTTTTCGATACCAAGTTCAATATCAAAGTTATTATCTCTCTCCATTACATTCCCTCTGTTTCCATTAAAATAATGAATTCCCACAACCTCTTTTAATTGAAAAATAATAGTATTATATTTACTTGTATCAACTCTCAATCTATAATACCCAGAATAATAAGCTGTCCTTTCTCATTTTTATCTACACTTTTATTTTTGCTTTTTAATAACCATACTAAATAAAAACTAAATATATAAAATTATCTCAGAATCTATACGCCCTCAGAAACAACTTCTCCAACCTTAATACTTTCTTTATTGGACTTACTCTCAACGTCATCCTTAGTTTCTTCATCGGCCTTTTCAGCCAAAGCTCTCATTTTCTCTTCAATAGCAGATTCTCCAGTTTTCAATTCTCTTTCTTTCTTTTCTCTAGCAATTTTCTTTTTCCTAGGTTCTTCTAATATTAATTTTTCTCCAACAAAATCTTCTAAGCTAGGAACTTCCTTATCAATACCATGCTCCTTCATATATTCTCTAGCTAATAACCAAAAGAATAATCCCATAGATTTATTAGATTTATTATTTCCAATTATAACAACATCACAATCTGCAGTATGATTATTAGTATCACAAATAGCACTAACAGGAATTCTAATATTTTTAGCATCAGCCAAAGCGTTCTTATCGAGCCAAGGGTCACAAATCAAAATCATCTTAGTTTCAATAAAATCATCTAAAACAGTATTAGTTAAAACACCTGAAGGATATTTTTTAGTATAAGTTCTAACTCCAGTTAATTCAGCAAACATTTTAGCCCCCCTCCATCCAGCCTCTCTTTTACAAACCAATGTCCAATCTTCAGGTTTAAATTTTTTAATAAATTCAATACCTTCAGCCAACTTTTTATCAACTAATAATGTATTTAGAATAGCCAATCCATCAAGCCTCCTTCTGTAAACATATTTTTTCATAGTCGGAGTAATAACCTTAGTTCCTAAATAAGCAGCTGTCTTAATATAATCTTCAAGAGAAGTCAAGATGGTCTGATCCTCTTTCTTTTCTTCTTTGCTATCAACTACAACAACATTTTCCTTCGTAATTTTTTCTTCTTTTGCCATTATTTTATAATTCCGCTCAGGGGTTAATGCTACTACTCACTTTCATGAGCCCCGCACCTAATACGATAAATAAAGAGAGAAAATTTAGTTTATAAGTTTACCGCTTGTTTATTTTTTTACATTAAATTTCAAGATGGCATGCTCTATTATCTTCCTTCGGGATATTTCTCTCTATATTTCTCTACAGATAATCTGTGTGGATTGTAAATTTCAACAAATCTCTTAGCAATATCAAAAGCTTCTCTGTGACACTTTACAAACTCGGATTTTAAAAAATTATCATCCTTGTCATAATCGCGGCTAACTTTTGGAATAAGTAAGCATCCATTTCTTCTTATGGTATTCTTAACACATTTCTCTACCCTATAATCACGATGCCATTTGCCGAAAGTCATAATCTAAATAACTAATTCAACTACTTAAATATTTAGTTCTTCGGCTATTCTCTAAGAAAGAGACTTCTCAATATCCATAACCCGCTTCAACTTAACCAACCTCTCCTTCCCATGAATTCCCGCCTTAATAAACTGCCCTCCAAATCCAACACAATAGTCCGCCAAAATATTATCCATTGTCTCTCCACTTCGATGTGAAAAAACCATAACAATTTTATTTTTCTTGCAGTACTCAACAACCTGTTTCACTTCTAAAATAGATCCAATCTGATTAGGCTTAATAATCAAAGAATTAATCGATTTACCCCTAACCGCTCTTTGAACCCTTTCTAGATTGGTTGTAGTTAAATCATCTCCGACGATTAAACTTTTCTTCCTGTTTTTCTTAACATTGTTAAATAAAGATTTAAAACCACCAAAATCATCTTCAGCCATCGGATCTTCAATATAGAATAAACCGAACTTTCGAACTAATTTACCGATGTAATCAATTTGATCCACCTTGTCACGAATAAGCTCTTTATTTTTATATTCATAATGACCTTTTTTGTAAAAACTAGAGGTAGCAACATCCATCCCGAATCTTAATCCATATCGCTTAGAAACTCTTTTCATAATTTCCAAAACATCCTCATTGTTGAGCGATGTCCTCCATGCACCCTCATCATTTCTCTTGATTATCCAACTCCTTTCTTTCCCCTTTAATAGAGTATGAGCATACTCATATGCTCTAATATTTTTAGTGACCGCTCTTCCAAATTTCTTTTCTTTTCCAATTAGCAAAAACTCTTGGAAGTCTGGCCTCTTTCCTTTTATTTTCTTTGAATGTAATCCTCCCCCAATACAGTTCCCAACTGGCATAGGCATTTTGGGCTTAAGTCCGTGATTTACATCGTCATTGATAAATTTCCAAAGTTCTTTCCCACAATCCGCCGCCGCCGCCTTTAAGAAAGCTCCTTCTAAAATATACCATCCATTTCCACCAAATTTACCAAATCTCGCTTCGAATTTTCGTATTAAATCATTTAATGCGTTTAGATCATCAACTTTTTTTATAATAAAATTTCGACCTAATAATTTTTTGCAAAATGCATTCAATATTTTCATGCTATAATCAATCCCCTTAGAACTCCAACACATAACTTCACTTTTTCCAGTAGACTTTCCCGATGGTGCCGAACACTTAAATGTTCCCTCATAAGTTTTTAAATTAATTTCAATAGTTCTTCTTCCACGAGAATTCTTTACAAACTGAGGTACCACACTCTTAATGAACATAATACATGAAGTGGGAAGGGTATTATAAACTTTTCTCAAATATTGTATATTAATTATATAATTATTACACTGCTATCGTATCATAAATAAATATAAATATTAAACAATTGTTAAATAATTATTCTAACTCAGCCTTAGCCTTATCCTCTTCGCTAACATGACTGTCATTACCATCACTAGAATCATCAGCATTCATGCTCCCACTCTTGGAAATCTCAGCCACCATCTCATTTTCCTTGGCAATCTTTTCTGCATCAGAAGCAACCTCATCGTCAACTCTAATGTTTTCAATAGCTTCCTCATTTTTTTTAGGCATAGGTTTATCTACAGATATAGGCAAAACGCCAGAATCTAATTCCCTTTCTGCAATTTTCAAAGGATCAAAATTCATAGCGTCTAATTCTTTTTCATCAACATCAATTAACAAAGGAGCATCCATAGAAATTTGTAGTCCCCGAGCTCCAATAATTCTAGCCCTTTCGTATTTTGAAAATTCTTGTGTTGCCATATTATCCGAAAACATGCTCCTTAATGTTAGGAAACATTTCTACCCATTTAGATTCAGCTAACTTTAAAATAGTTTCCATATCATCACTTGATATAGTTCCAGATAAGCCCTTTTGCATAGCAGTAATCCTAGCCTTTCCGTCATTATCCCCAATAGCAATAGTGAGTCTAAATTTGGAAATAGCTTCCTCATCTTTGCCGACATCAGCAACAATAGCATTTCCAATCTTATGAAAAGTCATACTAAAAGATAAAACTTCTTTGTTTAGAGGGATAACTTCTGTCTCGCTATATCCATCAATCTTATCTTCTTTTTCGTTATAAATAGGCATCCTAGCCCTACCTAAAGCAATTAAGGCAGCTAATCCAGCAACGTCTAAGATATTACCATCATCATTAACTGCAAAAATATCAACAAATACTTGGTAAACCTTTTCTCCTTCCTTAATACATAATTTCTTCATATCAATAAATCCAGATTCTCTAATTCCTCTATCAATTACTCGAGCTAACTCTATAGAATTAATTCCAGGTCTACCGATGTCAAATTGTTGCGAAGCCATAGGATGCAATTCTGCACTAGTCATAAATGTCCCTTGATCTGGAGAATCGGGATAAGGAACAGCCAAAGCCAAATGAACGCCAGCCAAAACTTCAGTCTTTCCAAATTTAACACGAACAGCACTAGATGAATTCTTACTAACCCCAGTTTCAACACTAAGTTCTCTATATTCTTCACTCGTTCTACCATCAAGCCTCTTGCCCTTATTTAAGTAAGATTCAATTTTTTCCTTCTGTAGATTGGGCATAATAAACTTACTCATCGGAATCCCCCGCATTTTTTAATGCATCCATCTGAACCTTTAAAATATTATCGCAAGCTTTCTTTCCTAGCTCAATAACTTCCTTAAACTCATCAATAGAAATTTTACCATCTAATTGCAGAAGAGCAACTTCCTTAGTCCTAGAAGTCAAAACAATAGGAATGTCAGTAGAGCCTTCACCTTCATGAAAAAGAGAATCTTCAAACTTGTCTAAATCTACAACTAAAGTCTTATCAATTTTACCAACACCGATAGCAGAAACCATTTCCCTCATTGGAATCCCGGCGTGAGCCAGAGCCAGAGCCGCAGCATTAATACCAGCAACTCTAGTGCCAGCATCAGCTTGTGGAATTTGAATAAAAACATCAACAACAGTATTTGGAAAACCACTTAAATCAACAACAGAACTCAATGCCCATTCAGTAACCTTACCAATTTCTTCAGCCCTTCTATTTGGCCCAGGTCTAATTCTATCCTCAACAGAAAAAGGCATCATGCCGTAAGAAACTCTCAAAATACCAGTCTGGGGATTTTGCATATGTTGTGGGTGTAGAGTTCTAGGTCCCCTAACAACAGCAATAGCCTTAGTTTTACCAGTCTCAAAACTAGCACTACCGTCCGCAGATGGAACAATTCCAACCTTAGCTTTCATAGGACGAACATCCGTAAATGCTCTTCCGTCTTCTCTCTTAGTATAAATTCCAGTTACCATTATTCTTTATCCGTGTCCTCCGCAACAACATCAGGACCAGCAGAATCATTCATTGGGGACACTTCATCAGTACTCAAACCCATTTCATTAATCATCTTCTCAACCTTTTCGGTTAATCCAACAGTAATAGCATGTTCTCCAATAAACTCAACAATCTTCCTAGCTGTAACTTCATCATCAGTATTTTTACCAGAAATCCAAACCTTTCCGTTCTGTCCAACAGTCACATCACAACCAGTTGCGCCCCTAATCATCTTAACCATACTGCCTTCTCGTCCAATAACTCTAGGAACTTGGTTGGATCCAATAGAGATAATCATACCACCCTCAACCTTGCCATATCCTCTCATCTTCATAGAAACATCAACACCCCTTGACTTAACCTCCCAAACTTTAACAATAACAGATTCACCAAAATCTAAAAATTCTTGCATTTCATTCTTGTTGATATATCGAGGGACTTCGGACACAGGCAAAAACGCGTTTTGTGCTCCACCAAAATTAATTAACCATCCATTAAAAGTAATATCAACAATAGTCCCAATAATAGTATTTCCCTTTTTAGGGTAATAAGCCCCACTTACAGGAACAACTCTAATATGTTTCTCAAAAATATTTACAATTCCATATCGATTAGCAACAACATCAGAACCATCGCGATAAGCTCCATCCCCAGGTAAAAATTCATTCCCAGAAGCAACAGTTTCTCCCGGTATAACAATTTGTCTTTCTTTTGCCATTATTTTTTTCTTTATATTGGTACTCTTCGAGTGCCATTTTATTTTTCATTCGAGATAATAGATAATTCGTTCTTAATGCCCATTGACATCTAATTTTTTCTCGTATGATTAATTCTATAAAATTTGGTTTATAAAGTTTTCTACTTAGATCCTTCAAAATGAGAATCAATAATCCTTAATAAATCAGAATTTCTAACTTCTATTTTAGCATAACATTTTTCAGAGTCAGGCAAAGTAAAACTGGCAAATTCTGCACATCTATCAAACACAGAAGAAGAACCTTTGTCAATCGTGAATTTGCCAAGTTCACCCATATAGGCATGTAACTCATATGCGTTTGCCTGTAAAACAGGTTCTAAGCTATTGAATTCGTCCTGATTAACTTCGTAAATAGTGGTTTTTTTCATAATCCAAAATAGCCACTGTGCTTTAAAACAATTTGTATTTTAAACTATCTACTTCAACTCTTCTGACATAACACTCCCCGCTGTAGCCCCATTCACTCTATCATAAAAATCCATAACTAAACCACTAGGTATCTCAACTAAAACCTCTAAATCCCCATTATTCTTCCAGTCTTCCCTAATCATAAACTCCTTCACAATCCCATAAGCCTTTCCAGAATGAAGAGCTGGAATTAATAACTTAATCTTCTTCCTTTCAACCTTTACAGCTAATACTTTTGATAATTGATCCAAAATTTCCTCAACTTGCATCTCGACAGGCTTATTCTTAACATTAACATGCCCTTCTTTCAATGCCCTCATAATTCTATCAGGAGTATAAGGTCGACCCTCGGGACTAACTGCATTACGAACTAAAAAATCTACAACCTGCTTATATTTTTTATCCTGTTCTCCTTTCATGGATTCCGCAGTCCGAACGACTTCACCTCCCTTAATAATCTTTTCAGCAATCTCTATAAAATTCCCTGCCCCAAAACTAATTTCCAAATCATTCATAGAGGCTCTCTCTCCACTCTTTAAATTATGAAAAACAGCATCTCCCAAAACAGCCATATTAATATTGGCTCCAGCTTCTCCTTTTCTAACTTTCATAGCCTCATCCAAGTCAACTAAAATCTCATAATGATTTCCACCCTTCTTAATCCGTGCAGTAGTATTTGCCATATAAAATGTAAGTATTTAATATTTAAATAATTATCCTAATAATAGTTTAAAATTAAACATATGAATAGTATTTTTCATTACTAAACTTAACCCAAAATATTTTCCCTACTCATTTTCAAAATCTTCCCCTTCTCCAAAACTCCAGCATCAAATCTTTTAATATCAAAATCTTCCCCCTGAACTTCCTTAAAAATATCAAGCGCCAACCTTAAACCTTCACTAGAGCTCAATCCTTCCTTGTATTTTTCCCGCAAAATTCTCCGAAACTTATCATCATTTTCTCCAATAGCATTAGCCTTATATTTCAAATAATTACCAGTGATATCAGTAGTATATAATTGTGCTTCACCATTAATTCCAGCAAACATCATCGAAACACCAAAAGGACGCGCCCCTCCATATTGTGTAAATTGCTGTTTAACATCCGCAATATCTCGAACAATAGATTCAGTACTAGGTTCAGAGTCATAAGTAATTCTATGCTGTTGTGCTAATACACGGGCCTTATCAATTAAAACACGAGCATCACTACTAATACCAGCAGAAACACAAATAATGTGGTCATCAATTTCATTAATTTTATTCGCAGATTCTTCAATAACCAAGCTATCTCTTTTCCTGCGATCACTTACAATAACAACAGAGTCAGAGCAAACAATCCCAATAGATGCAGAACCTAGACGAATAGTCTTTTCTGCATACTCAACTTGTAAAATATGTCCATCTGGTGCAAACATAGTAGCCGCCCGATCATAACCCATTTGCTGGTGCTGAATATCTTCCATTAACTAACTCAACTAACTCAATTTTTAAGCCTTTCCCTTCCAAAAAAATCCATTTAATTCTCGTATTAAAAATTCACAAAAAATTATGGCATTTTGCTCTTGCCAAAATATATATCTTCCTGTAGAAATAAATAACCAAGCCCCAGCGAAGCTGAATTTTTTAAACTGCAAAGTAGTTGAGCTTTCCTATGAAGTTAATTTTTCCAGCAAAGCTGAGTTCATCTAGAAGACCTAAGTCCTCGAAGTGTCCCAGAAACTCTCTCAATTCGAATTCCAGCCAAAGCCAAAGCAGCCCGAACTTCATCAAGCGACTTTACTAAGCAACTCCCAACTAACATTCCAGGAAAATCTTTTATAACAACTTTCATATATGCACTCTTAGAAAAACCCAAAATACCAACATAATCTAGAATAGCATCTTCAACTTTTTCATTGCTAGCTTTAACCAAAAAATATCTTCTCTTATCTCGAGCCGACGGTCTTAGCTTCAGTTTTTTAATTTTTACCATTTTTTAATTTTTACCTACCTTGATCCCTAGAGTGCCATAATAATCATTTTTTCTTTTTCTTCTTAATATTCCTATCCTTAAATTTCTTTGCATATAAAAACAAAACAATTAAAATAACAATCAACAATCCAACCCAAACATCATCATTCTTTTTTTCAATAACTTCAACAACCCCTTCTCTGGTCTTATTCTCGGTAATATGAAAAATAGTTTTATCCTTTTTAGGAATATCTTCAAAAATTCTCATAATACTAAAGTTAGCACGTCTGTAATTGATATTATTTAGTCTAACATATAAATCATAATAATCAGGGGAACTTAAATTAAACTTCATCTCTTCTCCAATAGAAAGATTAACAACAATGGGGTCGCTTCTCAAAGTAACCTCGGCGAAGTCTTTTCCAACTTTAGAAACAGAAAGTTCATGTGAACCACTAGCTAAAATAAATTTAACCTTATCTTTTTTGGTCATAATTTTATTTACACCTTTTCTTAAATCATCATCTTTTATAGAATGAATTACAAAACCCCCTCCACCCCCTCCACCCCCTCCACCGCTAGAGATAGGAAGGACGTTAGTAATAAAGTTTCCAGAATCATTTATACAGTTAGAACCCTCATCACAAGATGTAATAATGTAATTGTAGTCACTAGAAGCACTAAGTGAGGAAACTAAAATAGAATGACTTGTGGCAAAATTACTTGAATTACTCCACGAGCCACCACTGACCCAAACAGAAGAATTAGAAGATTCATTTGTCGTCCAATAGATTATAGCAGATGTTGTGGTTTTACTCACCCCAACTCCCGAAATTACAGGAGCTGTTGCATCATACCGAATAGAAAAATTCGTACCATAACCCACGTTTGAATTATTATTTAAAGCAACACATTCCCATATATAACTACCCTCAGCCAAAAACGTATAGTTAAAATTCGTAGAATTTTCAATTCCTGAAATATTCAAGGACTGATTATTTATTAAAAAACCAGAAGAATTCCAAAAATTAAAACTCATGTTTATCAAACTATAAGAGCTATCACTTTGAGCACTACAGCTAAAATTAGTCTCATTAATATTAGTCACACTTCCGTTTGCAGGAGAATCCAAAATAACATTAACACCACCAACGGTTAAACTAAAATTACTAACAGCTTCTCCGGAATTCCCCCTTAAATCCATAACCTCACAATTCCACACATAATCACCTTCACCCATATTCTCTAAATCAAAACTAGTATTATTTTCAGTTCCAGTTAAATTCCTAGTTTCATTATAATAAAGTGTACTAGAATTCCAAATTCTAAAAGTCACATTCACTAATTGCCAATCCGTCGCATTACAAACAAAACTCTGATTTGAGCTCAGGTTGACATGATTATTAACTGGAGATACGAGTGTCACATTTGGTGCATCCATATCTAAAGAAAGAAGGGCAGAATAAACATCTATACGAGAGAAGTTGTATCCGCTCCCTAAACTGTCATCTAAAACTACACCAGTATCATTAAGAATATCTTCAATCTCGTTTGGAGTCTTAATTTGACCACTCGCATCAAGGTATTGATCCATTAAGGCGATAGCCCCAGCAATATGCGGTGCTGACATTGAAGTTCCGCTCATTGAACCAAAACCCCCACCAATTATAGAAGATATTATATTAATTCCAGGAGCCATAAGTTCCAAAAGAGCTCCCCTCATATAATAAATATTGTCAACATCGTCCACGGCTCCAGCAATAATCGCACTTTCGACACAAGCAGGGGCAGAGACCCCATCGGTACATGTTTGATTTCCTACATTGCAATTTCCCGCAGAAACCACAACTGAAATATTATGAGCAACTGCATTATTAATAAAACTCGCAAAGTAATTATCATTACAATAAGTGCTATGTGTACTATTGTCACCCAGACTCATACTAATAACACTAATATTAAACTTAGAAGCATTATTTACACACCAGTCAATTCCTGCCACAATATCAGAACCCTTTCCGTTTCCAGTGCTATCCATTGCCTTAATAGCAATAATTTTAACACCTGGAGCTACACCCCTGTAAGTCAAATTCCTAGATGCAATAATGCCAGAAACATGAGTTCCATGACCATTATCATCCATAGGATCATCGTCCCCATTTACAAAATCATATCCTCCAATAACGGTGCAATTAGAAGAAACATTATTATAACCATAACAATTTCCAAAAGCAGCATGACTATAATTTACCCCAGTATCAATTACACAAACAGTCTGACTTTTCCCAGTTATATTAGTACTATTATAATTTAAATTCCAAACATCATTCGCATTTATAAGAGGAACACTAACATCTAAATTAACATTATATATTTTATCAACAAAAACCTTTTTAGAGGAATCCAATTCCAATTTTTTGAGTTCATCGCTCGTAACATTTACTGAAAAACCATTGACACTAGAATATCTATGATTAATCCTATCTTTAGGAATTTCTATATTAGAATTTACCATCATATTTCCAAAATTACTGACCATATTATTTTTATTCAAAACAATTACTCTAACACCATAATCAACTCTTGCTCCACTAACAAATCCAATCATCATAAATCCAAAAATTAGAATTATTACCAATCGAGAATAAGTCTCATAGTAATCTTTGTCCCCTGTCATCTAACCTTTATCCTCCGGGTTACTCCAAACAACTTCACATTTCCCATCGACAACTTCACAATGCCCCGCTCCACAATCCATCGCACCAGATTCACAGCTCATGGTACAAAATGTATCATTACAACTAGGAGCTTCACTTTCCCAAACACATTTGTCAGCATGGCAACAACTAGAAGGAATACATTTCATACCTTCATTTACATTTAATTTATTAACAAACCAAAAGAAACCAACAACTAGCAGTATACCAATAACAATCACTTCTAATATTAATCCTCTCTTATTCATATAAATTAAAGTATCACCCTCATTAAAAACATTACTTTTTTAGATAAGCACCAACCTTTAAAAATAACATTAGTCTGATTAAATCAAGATGGTGAAAATACATACAGTAGGCGGATTCTCAGAGGTCGGAAAAAATATGGTAGTTGTAGAACTAGAAGAAGATGCATTTGTGTTCGATCAGGGATTTTTTCTTCCAGCAATAGTATCAATGCAAGAACGAGACAAAGTTTTAACAGAACGAAGATTAAAAAATATTAAAGCAATTCCAGATGATTCGGCAATCAAAAAAATACAACACAAAGTTAGAGCACAATTTATTTCTCACGCACATCTAGACCACGTAGGAGGAGTTCCTTTTATGTCCGACAAATACAACGCCCCAATCTACGGAACACCATTTACAATTCAAGTATTAGAATCATTATTAGTCGACAACGACATCGTACTAAAAAATAAAAAATTCTCAATAAAACCAAATACAACATTTTATGTCAATGGCAAAAATCAGAAATACAAAATAGATTTTATTAACATAACTCATTCAACCGCGCAATGCCTAATGATAGCACTCCATACTCCAAAAGGTGCGATAATATACGCACCAGATTTCAAGCTAGATGACACTCCTGTTTTTGGATTAAAATCAAATTTCAAAAGATTAAGAGAAATTTCAAAAGAAGGAGTGTTGGCATTTATCTGTGACGCCCTTTACTCTGCGCACGATGGGAAAACACCTTCCGAAAACATAGCACGAGAATTATTAAAAGAAACTCTTACGACAATCCAAAATAGAAACGCGGGAATGATTGTAACAACATTTTCATCTCACATAGCTAGATTGAAGTCAATTGTAGAATTTGGTAAAAAGTTAAATCGTGAAGTAGTTTTTTTAGGAAGAAGTTTAGATAAATATTCAACAGCAGCAAAAAATGCAGGCATTGCACCATTTCTCAATACTGTTAGAATAGCAAAATATCGAAGACAAGTAGAGAAAACTTTGAAGCAAATTGAAAGGAAAAGAAAGGATTATTTAGTAGTTTGCACAGGCCACCAAGGAGAACCTGGCGCGATTCTAGAAAGACTTTCCCGTCACCAACTTCCATTTAAATTAAATCGAGATGATAACATTGTATTTTCCTCTAGCGTAATTCCAACTCCAGTAAATCAGGAACAGTTTGCAAAAATGGAGGCACGTCTAAAAAAATCTAAGCCAAGAATTTTTAGGGATGTTCATGTTTCAGGTCATCCAAGAAAAGAAGATCTAAGAGATATTATGCAAATAGTAAACCCTCAACACGTAATTCCAGCCCATGCTGGACTTGAAAAAACAAGACCAATGGCGGATCTAGTAGAAGGAATGGGTTATAAATTAGGAAAACAATGTCACCTTATGGAAGATGGAGGCATTCTGAAATTGTAGCACCTCCATCAATATCAAAAGGAATATCGGGAGGAATAAAAAATGCATTAGAAAGAGGAGAGCCTTTATCGAAGGTAAAGCAGTCTTTTGTCAATGCAGGATATACTCCACAAGAAGTTCAGGCTGCAACCCAAATAATAAGAAAAAGTTCATCTGGGATAATAAAGCCACTAAACTCTCCAAATCAAGCATCTCCTCAATCAACTCCACTTCAATCAACGCCAACACAAATAAAGAAGCCTAGTCAAGGTACATCAAAAAAAACAATTATAATTCTGGTTATAGTGGGGGTTGTTATTCTGGCTGTAGCATTGTTTTTAGGCCTATTTTGGAATAAAATATTTTAATGGAAATATATCAACCAGCAGAAGATTCAATGATGTTTGCAGAATTTCTAAAAAAACACCTAGAGTCTAATAAAATAAATTCATATTTAGATATGGGAACAGGTTCTGGAATATTGGCAAAAACTGTCCTTAAGTTTCTCTCTTCAAGAAATATCACGGCAGTAGATATAAATCCAGATGCAATAAAAGTTTTGCAAAAAGAAGAATTCTCATCTATCCAATCCAATCTTTTTGAAAATATAAATAAAAAATTTGACATAATAACATTCAATGCCCCATATCTGCCCCTAGATTTGCGAGAACCAAAATCTTCCCAATTAGCAACGACTGGAGGTAAATGTGGAGATGAAATATCGTTAAAATTTCTGAAGGAAGCAAAAAAATATCTTAATAAAAATGGAAAAATCTTTCTCCTAATATCATCCCTAACACCAACAGAAAATATCAAAAAGTTATGGGAACATAAAATAGTCTCGAAAAAAAAGATATTTATGGAAGAGTTATTAATATTGGAATTTAGATAATTAAAAATATAAAAAATTATAAAATCAATTCATATTATCCTATCTATCATTAATATCCACGCTAAGAAACGTATATATTAATTTTAGAGAAGATAGAATTAAAGCAATTATTTATATATTTGGAGCCAACACAGAGAATCCCAAATTCTTTAGTTTAGATTTTCTTCATAGCGATAAAAGGAGTCTCAGATTTTATGAAACTTCAGGATTGCAGATTAGAGACATCGAAGTGTTCAAGGAAAATTTAGACAGAATTAGTGAGAGAGGTTGCGATATGGTTTTTGCTGAAAAACTCCAAAGGAGTTGACCCCTCAATTCAAAAATATTCCAAGTCAAAAAATTCAAAAGGAGAAGGATTTTTAATTTTCAGCCTCTAACAAAAAAAGACAGCGAATATTTATTAAGTGATATCTCTTGAAAAATACCAACCGAAGAGTTTCAATTTCAGAATCCAAAATTTTCCAAAACAAAATCCGTGAGAATTCGTGTTTATCCACGTGCTAATTTTGAATACCCAAACCCCAACAATCTTTAAATACAAACCCAAACTTTCACAACCATGCAATCTAAAACAACAAAATTCGCTCATCTGGCAGACTGTCATCTAGGAGGATGGAGACAAGAAGAACTCCAAAAACTTAATTTCCAATCCTTTCAAAAAGCAATAGAAATAATAATTCAGCAGAACTTAGATTTTGTTCTAATCTCAGGTGACCTCTTTGATTCAGCATATCCCCCGATTGAAATCCTAAAAGAATCATTCGCAGAATTTAAAAAACTTCATGATGCAAAAATCATTGTATACTTAATAGCAGGCTCACATGATTTCTCGGCTTCAGGTAAAACATTCTTAGACGTATTAGAAAAAGCTGGCTTCTGCAAAAATGTAGAAGATTCTGAAATTCAAGAAGATGGAAGGATAAAACTTACTCCCACATTCCATGAAGAAATAGCAATTTATGGATATCCAGGAAAAAAATCAGGGATGGAAGTAGCTGACCTATCTAAAGTTTATCTCCAAGGAATGCATCCCTTTACAATATTTATGCTTCATACAACAATAAAAGATGTGGCAGGAACTTTGCCTATAGATTCACTAGTAAAAGAATCGCTTCCACTCGCAAATTATTATGCCATGGGACACATACATAAAAGATTTGAAAGCCAAATCTCAAATTCAAAATATGTATATCCGGGACCAACATATCCAAATAATTTTCAAGAACTTTCCGATCTTCAGCATGGGAGTTTTCAAATGGTGGAAACTGACGGTGCGAATATAATACATAAAAATATACAACTTCCATTAAAAGAAGTTATAACAGTAACATTGGATATTTCAAATGGATTAACTGCTACGCAGGAAATAATCTCACAGTTAGATAAGTTAAATTTGAAAGATAAAATAGTGTTGCTGAAACTGCAAGGAACACTGATTCAAGGAAAAACTGGAGACATTAGATTTTCAGAAGTTGAAGATTTTATAAAAAAGAAAGGAGCATTTATCCAACTTAGAAATATATCTTCAATAAAAATTCAAGCAACCGAATTCCAAATCGAATCAACTTCAGAAGACAATATAGAGAAAATTGAAAGTCAAATACTTGGAGAATATTCTAAACAAAATCCAGCAGATTTTAATAAGTATTTACCTCAATTGATGTCAACTCTGTCTATGGAAAAAAATGAGGATGAAAAATCCACAATTTATGAAAATAGGCTTCTAGCTGAACTAAAAAATATATTGGGGCTGGATGAAGTTATATGATATTCAAATCTTTAAAATTAGAAAATATAAGGAGCTATGAAAGTTTAACAATAGAATTTCCAAAGGGCTCAGTTCTCTTGACTGGAGATATAGGTTCAGGAAAAACTTCAATTCTTCTGGGGCTTCAGTTCGCACTATTTGGATTACAGCCAGGACAGAAAGGGTCGTCTATATTAAGACAAGGTGAAGATAGTGCTTATGTCTATTTAGAATTAGAAATAGATGGAGAACTAATAATATTAGAAAGAACGATAAAAAAAGCGAAATCAGGTTCTATAACTCAAGATTCAAATGCTATAACAATCAACGCATCAAAAGAAGAGCTCTCAACTTCAGAAATGAAGAACAGAGTAATTAATCTATTAAATTATCCAAAGGAATTCGTGAAAAAATCAAATCTTTTATATAAATTCACTGTATACACTCCTCAAGAGGAAATGAAATCCATCGTTCAAGAAAGACCAGAAATAAGGCTCGATACCCTGCGCCACATTTTTGGAATAGACAGATATAAGAGAATAAAAGAGAATACTCAAATACTTTTTCAAAGAATAAAAGAGCAGGTGAAAGTAAAGGAAATCCTGGCATCAGAATTAAATTTAATAAAAGAAAAGCTTAATATAGAAAACGAAAAAAAAATAATATTAACAAGAGAAACAAATAATCTAAATATAGAATATCAAAATTTAATACTATCAAAACAAAATTCTGAAGATAAATTAATTTCATTACAAAAACTTCTAGATGATAAAAGGGGATTAGAGTCTGAATTAGGAAATCTTCAAATTTTAGTACAAGGTAAAAAAGATCTAGAATCAAGAATGAAAAAGGACATAGTGCTAATGCAAAAACAAGTTCAAGAAAAGTATTTTTTTGCTCAAGAAAGATTAGACTCAGTATCTGAACTTCTAGATAAACACAAGATAGCGTTAGAAGAAAAAAATACCACATTTACAAATCTTGTAGCACAGATTTCTGTACTAGATTCCAAAAAAGAAAGACCCCTAGAATTAAAGAATAAAATAGTCTCATTGGAAAATTGTCCGACTTGTTTGCAAAAGGTAGGACGAGATCATAAGAGCAGAATAGAAAAACAGACTCAATACGATATAGAAGAAATAAATAGAGAATTAGAGCAAAAGATACAACAGAAACAAACCCTAATTAATGAGGTAGAAATAGAAAAAGAACTAATTAGTGGATATGAATCAGATAAGGCAAACCTCCAGCAAGATAAAATAAAATTTGAGCATCAAAGAACAATTCAAACCAAAATAAAATCCGATGCATTTATCTTAGACAGAACATCAAACGAGATTAAAAAACTAGAATTACAAATTCAGCAAATTCAATCTAAGATAGAAATGTTTTCAAAACTACAAGAAGAATTTAATCAAGCAAAAAAAGAATTTCAAGAGATAAATGAGATAACTAGAACTAAAGAAATAATGATTGCGACAAAAACAAAAGAATTAGAGTTGTTAAAAATAAAGTTACAAGAATTAGCTACAGAAGTCATTGCGAAAGAAAAAATAAGAGAAGAAGTGAATTATCTCAGAAGCCTTCAAGATTGGATACAGGAAAAGTTCATATCAATGATAAATCTTACAGAGAAAAATGTTATGGCAAAGCTACGAAGCGAGTTTTCTCAAATATTCTCCGAATGGTTCTTGTCTCTAGTCTCCGATTCATTATCAGTTAGACTAGATGAGGATTTTACTCCAATAATAACAAATCAAGATTATGAAATAGACTACGACTTTCTTTCGGGTGGAGAAAGAACTGCAACGGCTTTAGCATATCGACTAGCCCTAAATCAAGTCCTAAACTCAATCCTTTCTCAAATTAAAACAAAAGATATTCTAATTTTAGACGAGCCAACCGATGGATTTGCAACAGAACAGGTAGAAAAAATGAGAGATATATTCGGGCAACTAAAAGCTGAGCAGATGATATTAGTTTCCCACGAAGAGAAGATAGAAAGTTTTGTGGATCATGTAATTAAGATACAAAAAGACGGGACTTCAAAGGTAGTATCCAATAGTTAATTTTAACTCACCAGAGATACCTACAGGGTAAAAACCTTGGTTTTTAAGAGCCTCCAAAACACTAAGCTCACCAGAGATACCTACAGGGTAAAAACCTTGGTTTTTAAGAGCCTCCAAAACA
>CAZROF010000004.1:0-18381 GCA_964601675.1 Candidatus Woesearchaeota archaeon | reverse complement strand
CTCACCAGAGATACCTACAGGGTAAAAACCTTGGTTTTTAAGAGCCTCCAAAACACTTAAAAACCAAAATTCATCCCTATACCCATGGAAGTAAAAATTATAAATGAAGAAAAAGGCATTTTAGACATAGAAATATCAAGCCTAACAATAGCAGAAGTTCTACGAGTCTACTTAAATAAACAAGGCGCAAAATTAGCAGTTTGGAAAAAAGCTCATCAGACATCAAATCCAGTTTTACATATTGAATCAGATAATCCAAAGAAACTTTTAAAAGATTCAATCGCAGCATTAGAAAAAGAAATAGACAACACTGTTGATGAATTTAAAAAATTGAAATAATTTTTAGTTTTTAACAAACCCAATTCACCCAACTACATAAATATCTCCATAACACAAATTCTTTTAACTCCAGTCTAACTATTAATTTTATGCAACAAAAAATCTCCGCTGGTTCCTACATCCTAAATCAATTCCTCCAAGGTGGCTACGAAACAGACATCATAACAACAATATACGGTCCAGGTGGCTCTGGCAAATCAAATTTAGCAATAATTCTCACAACATCCCAAGCAAAAAAACAAAACAAAACAATATTCATCGATACAGAAGGTGGATTCTCATCAGAACGTTTCAAACAAATACATAGAGGGGCAAAAGAAGAAATAGAGCGAGACCTCCAAAATATCTTTCTCCTAAAACCAACCTCATTTCAAGAACAAGAAAAAGCCTTCCAACAAATGTTAAAATATGTCAAGCAAGAATCTATATCCCTAATTATAGTAGACTCAATAGCAATGTTATATCGACTAGAACTAGGTAGAGCAATAGAAACAAAAGATCAAGAACAAATCTCCAAAATAAACAGAAAGTTAGCAAATCAATTGAGAATTTTAAATGAAATCGCAAGAAAACAAAATATTCCAATAATAATTACAAATCAGGTATACTCCTCCTTCCTACCCGACAACCGACAACCGACAACCGACAACCGAGTAAGTATGGTCGGAGGAGATCTTTTAAAATACTGGAGTAAATGCTTGATTGAAATAAAGAACCAAAACGGAAGAAGGTCTTTAATTTTACAGAAACACCGCTCCCTTCCTCAAAAAGAATTAGCATTTGAAATTATTAATCCCGGAATAAGAAAGAGGGGATTGTTTTGAATAAAAATTATTTATATTTTTTAGCCCAATCTTCGCCTTCTTTTTTTGTGCCAACTCGAAATAAATTCAGATAATCTTTAATTTTAATTTTCTCTGTTTTAATAGGTTTTACTGCGACATCGGATACAAATTGGTGTGCATCAATTTTAGTTTGTTTAAAAGTTTTAATAGGTAGACGATGAAGATATATGAATTCCTGTTTTGGGAATTTACCATAAATTATTGCGTTAAGTTTTTCTTTTTGATATGAATCAATACTTCCACCAAAAACATCTTTACATCCTAAAATTCCCATAACAATTGCCAAGTCCTTTCTATCAGTGGCATAAACTGCTAACAAATTATTCTCTGGGCGTTCTTCAGAATCTTTTCCAAGTGAAGGTTGAAGTTTACACCCCTCTAATTTATTAGAACTTCCATGATACAAGACTTTAGGATTCCTCACTTCTTCTTCCTCGCAACTTTCCTCGCAACCTTCTTCCGCCTCTTCTTAACTTTCTTCTTCTTCCCATGATCAACAATCTTCCCATCAACAATCGTTACCTCTCCACTCGCCATCTTCGCCTTAAACTCCGCTTTCTTCTTAGCAGCCTCCTCATTTGTCACACACTCCATATTAAAACAAAACTTCCAAGGCGCCTTCCCTCTCTGAAAACTCTGAACCAACGGAAACCCACATTCCTTACACATATCCAAACTACCTTCCTCAGTACCCTCTTCTTCCGCAACCTTCTTAGAAACACGAGCAGGCTTCATCATTCCTTTAGGTGGTAGAGAATAAGTCGTCTTGCATTCCGGATAAGCATCACAAGAAACAAAATATCGACCAAATCTCTTCCCATACATAACCCTTAAATCTCCCTTTCCACAAACCCGACACTTGTCCATAGTGTTCGCTTCTTTTTCTTCCTCCCAAACCTTAGCATTAGCATCCGCCAAACTCCTTCCCATCTCTTTTAAATTTTTAGTCATCCCCTCAGCAATACTAGTTACAACCTTTTTAGAATTCTCTAAAACATCCTTCTCCATTTTCACAAAACCGTTCTTAGCCAACTCAATTTTCTCAAGTTCGGTTGTCATATCCGAAGTCATCTTTTCATCTAAAATAACAGGAGCATATTTTTCAAGTGTCTCGCACATTCTAAGCCCCAATTCCGTAACTTCAATTGATTTTTCCCTAACATACCCACGAGAATAAAGCGTCTCAATAATATTTGCCCTTGTCGCCTTAGTTCCCAAATTCTTTTTCTCTAACTCTTTAACAAGACTCGCAGCCGAATATCTTCTAGGAGGCTTAGTCTCTTTCTCTTCAGTCCGAATTTCCAAAACATCAACCTCGCCATCAATCGTCGGAACTTTTGATTCCTTGGTCCCATGCGGATAAACATTCATCCAGCCTTTCTCTTTAATCAGCACTCCATTAGCACTAAACCCAAGGCCACCAACCTTCACAGCAACCCTCTTCCGATCTAAAATAGCACTCTCACAAAAACACGAAATGAACCGCTTAACAATTAAATCATAAATCTTCTTATCTCGCTCACCAATCTTAACCTTCTCTCCAGTCGGATAAATAGCAGGATGCGCAGGGTCCTTCTTTTTCCCCTCAGTCGGTTTATCATTCACAGCATACTTAACCTTAGAAGTGTGCTTCTTCAGCCTCTTCAAAATCTTCCCATACCCAATACTTTTATCATACTTCTGACTCGAAGTCCTCGGATAGGAAATCGCACCAGCCAAATACAAACTCTGCGCCGTTTTCATCGTTTGTGCAGGAGTCGAGCCACAATTCTTGTAAGCCTCAGTCTGCAAAGTCGTCAAATCAAATGGAACAGGTGCAGGAACTTCCTTCTCACTAATAGTTGTATTAGCTTCACCAGTCTTTCCCTGCAAATGCTTAAACCTCAGCAACTCAGACTCATTAAAAATATCCTTAGGATACTTAACCTCCAGCTTCTGACCCTTAATATCTTTAACCTGCAAAAACACATTCCAAAAAGGTTCACTCTCAAACGCCTCAATTTCTCGCTCCCTATCAACAACAATTTTCAAAGCCGGGCCCTGCACCCTCCCAATAGACAAAATCCTAAAAGTCCCAGTACTACTCAAAGCTTTCATTAAGCCCCTAGACAAATTAATCCCATAAAACCAATCCAGATAATGCCGTGTCTCCCCACTAACAGCAGCACCCCAATTAAGAGTCGGCAACAAATTATCAAAAGATTCCTCAAGAGCTTCTTTAGTAAGTAAAGAAAACTTCATTCTTTTCGCATCCTTCTTTTTCGCAATAAACCGAACAACATTCCAACCAATCACTTCACCCTCAACATCAAAGTCCGTAGCAACAATAAATTCTTTAGATTCCCTAGCCAGCTTCCTCAAAACAGTCAAATACTTCTTAGTAAAAGCCCCACCCTTTTTATTACTCGCAGGCTTCCACTCAATATCAAAATTCGGAAACGGACCTCTCGCCGCAATCTGCTGAACTCCAAACAAATGCCCAACTGCACAACCAACAAGATATCTCTGGCTCCCTTTGTAGAATTCATAATACGAAACTTTGTTTTTGTCAGTAATTTTTTCGTCAGTTGCTCCACTTAATGCTGCTGCGATTTTGGCTGCTGCTGCTGGTTTTTCTGTGATGATAAGGATTGCATCTTTTGCCATTATAAAATAAAATCAGACCCCTATAAGAATATTGCGATAAAAATTAGAAAAAGTTTATAATAACTAAAGGCTCATAAGAAATATGGACGCTAAAAAAATAATCCGCCCAAGTACATTAATAATTAAAGAAAATAAAATTCTAGTCCTAGAAAGCAAGTATTCCGGAAGAGAGTTCTATCTTCTTCCAGGAGGAGGAATAGAAAACTTTGAAACACTTCAAGAAACAGCAATAAGAGAAACGAAGGAAGAAACAAATTTGGATGTTAAACTTTCCAAACTTTTGTATTTGCAAGAATGGATAAATAAATCCAAAAATAAGAATGTCATATACGTAATATTTTTAGCAGAAATAATCAAGGGAGAAGAAACCCATCTAAACGATCCTCGCCTAGAAAAAGGACATACCCAAGGAGTGACTTGGAAAACAGTAGAAGAGTTAGAACAATTAATCTTTTTTCCGAAAGAAGCACTTCCCCTCATAAAAGAAGGCTTGGCAAAGGGGTTCACACAGGATTTTATTTACTTAGATCCTCAGCTGGACGAGTGAGTTCCAAGTACTCTTCACAAAAATCACTATGTGGCCTAATATTTTTATAGTTCCTATAAAAAAGAACATCTTTGTCTATCTCCCGAGCCAAAACCTGAAAAGGCTCTTCCCCAGTCACCTTACAAATATGCCTTGTATCTAAGTTTAAATCCTTGCCTGCCACCAACTGAAGGGCCTTGTGGGACAGCATATTATTATGATAAAAATCTTGGATCTTGTGATGATTCTCAAGTTAGTCTTATTGCTAATGGAAGCAAGATCATAATCAAAGGTCCCCTAAAATCAAGGATTACTGGATTTAAGATTGAAACATTATACGAGGCCCCTTCAAAGAATAAGGATGATATAACAGATGTCGCCGGAAGTAGTTAAGATGGCAGACGATTTCTTAATTTATAATGAGGAAGAGTATCCCCTTTCTCAACTTGAAGAAGATAAAAAGGATTTTCAGAGAGTTCAAATTCTTAGGGGGAGATTCATTCATTATATGTCTTTATTAGAATTAATTATGAAAGAGTATTGTGAGTTAGATGGTTCAAATTTAAATTTAAGAGAAGTTTTGCCTCTTTTCATAGATGAATTAAAAGAAAATTTTCCAGTTCAAGATGACGAATTAAAAAAATTTAGAAAAAATATCGAGAAAATTAACCATCAGCGGAATAAATGGGCTCATGCTATAATTTGGTATAAAAAAAGAAAGGTTAAAGATACTCCAAATAATTTTTTGGGAGGCAATACAAATTTAAATAAATATTTTGATAAGATAATAGAAAGATTTAATGAAATATTTAAATTTTTGAATAGATATTCTTTAATTAAATTAAAAGGGGAAAAGAAATTATTTTCATATTCAATTAGGGATGATTTGTATAACCCAGTTATTTTCTAATTTTTGCTCAAAAAACTAATGAGAGTGCTCCATCTTCTTTTTAAAAAAAAGAAGCAAAAAGACGGCAAACCCTCTTTATTTATTGGGATTTAATGGTGTCCCACCATCCACAAATTTGCACTTACTCTTCGGAATTTTTTCGCTACGCAAAAAACCACTTGCAGTTATTCCTCATTGCTCCAAGTATTCGCAAGAGTTGAATAGCGATTAAAACTTCGCTCCATTGCATTCCGCTACGCCCTTCATTTCATTCAGGGGAAATTTTTTACTTCGTAAAAGACTCACGAGTGCTTCGCCTCGTGCCTTTCAGGTTTCCTAATTCTGATGTTAGTTGCAATTAGAATTAGTCCTATTAAATATATTTTTTAACAAATCTTGAAGCCATAATATATTGCGCAGCCTCATAATTTATTCTAGCAAATAGAAAATCCGTAGTTTTTCTTAAAATAGAATATTCATCCACTATATCCTGAATTTCTATTTGAGACAATCTCATCATCTCTTTATTTGCCCTACATAAATTAACACACCATTCAAGATTTTTCCTATTTCTCATAATAAATATAAATGTCATTTCATATTTAAATCTTTTTAATAACTCACGGACTAATTCTAACTGTCCCTTCGGTAGGTCGCCTTGCAGGCTCCCCAACTAACAAGGATTATGAGGAAAATTCCTGCTGAATTTTCCCAAATTCTACTTTGTCGAACTTCTCATAATCCCGCTATTATGCAAAATCGAAAGAAAGCCCCTAGGGCATTATTACAATGTTCTTTACTATATATTTATGTTCAGAAATATTCTCTGTTGAAATTGTTGCTCTTCTCTTTCTTGTAAGAAACTAAAGCGCGGATGTTTTCTTTATTTTTGTATTACCTGTATAAAATTTGTGTTAGTTACTTTTGGTTGTAATTCTAGACTTTGTTCCTGTTGTGGCAAGAGGTATTCGGATAAATGGGCAGATAGACTAACTAAGAAAATTATGCCAAAAACAGAACATCGGCACATGGTTTTTAGTGTGCCCGAAGTTCTTTGGTGGTCTGTTAAGAATAATAGAAGTTTGCAGAAGGTTTTGATGGATGTTGCTACAAAAACAATTAAGGAATGTTTTGGACAAGTTTTAAAGAAAGATTTGGATATTGGAATCGTTTGCGTTTTGCATCCGTTTGGAAGAGACTTGATTTTCAAGCCTCATATTCAGGCGATTGTTACGAATGGTGGATTTTCTAAAGATAAGAGATTCGTGAAATTGGGATTTATAAAATATAATTTACTTCACAAAAAATGGCAGTATAATATTTTGATGGAGTTAAAGAAGCATGTTTTGAAGAGAGTTGTTGACTATTGTTTTGATAAATATCCAAATGGTTTTGCTTGTTATTTGAAACCTGAGGTTATTTGGTCGAATAGGTTTTTGTCGAAGTATATTGGTAGGTATCTTAGACATCCCGCTATTGCTAATTCTCGGATTGTTTTTTATGATGGGAAAATTGTTAGGTTTTATTATTTGGATCATAAGACTAAGAAAAAGTTATTTGTGAGATGAAGGTCTTTGATTTCATTGCTTCGGTTGTTCAGCATATTTCTGAGAAGAATTTTAAGATGGTTCGATATTATGGGCTTTGTTTCCGTAAGGGAGTTATTGGGGTTAGGAAGATTTGTTTACAGTCATCTTTAAAGCAGAGAGTTTTGTTTTCTGAGGTTGAGAATGAGGTTTTTCGGTGTCCTTGTTGTTTCGAGAAGATGATTTTTGTTGCTTATTTTAGGGAGCCGCCAGATGATTTGGCTTTGAGGGTTAGGGATGGTAGGTTTTTTTAGATGGGTCGCGAACGGAGTGAGTTAAATTTGTTGTGAAAATAAAAATATTGCAAGTAGTTTAAAAATACTAATAGTTGTAGACCGATACCTTACCTTTTGCCCAAGGATTTTTTATTGTTAAATGAAATTAAAATATTTATTTTAATTTAAACATTTTATATAAAGATATTATAAACATAATAATTCCTAGAATACTTGTAATTATTACAAAAATTATATTTGTTGGAATCCAAAGGTTTAAACCTAGAGTGTATACAACTATGGCTACAATGGGTAGTATTAAAAGTAATAAATATTTTTGAGGTTTAATATTATTATATGACTGTAACATATTATGAGTATCTTTATTTTTATTTAATGCGGTAATCGTAAGTATCAATAATAAGGGCATTATTATTATTGACATTGGAACCGCTATAACTGTATAAACTGCAAAGAATCCAATACATGAAATTGCTAGAATCTTTTCTAAAATAGTTGGATTAAATTCATTAGGTTTTGATTTGTCAAAAATTATATATGAAAATATAGCAAGCATGGTTATAATTATCGAATATAAAGAAAAATGAGAAACTGGTGTTATAAATCCATCTTCTATTTTCCACCAGATTGACCAAACCCCCCATAATAAACCTAATATAGAGAATATCACGATAGTTTTTTTGGTATTATTTTCAGATAATATTTTTCTAATAAGATAAAATCCTACAAGGACAGAGATTAAACTATGCCAAGCAAGAGCTGTCCATGATAATTGAAAAGGGAAAGACATATATGCAGTTTGTACAATAATACCTTCATTTATCCACCCAAAAATAGAACCAGCTAAAAATAATGCCCAAATATTATTTACATTATATTTTTTTATAATAAGTAAAAAAACAAATGCTAAAATTGAATATACTATCCATGTAAATATTAAATCACCAATAGTATCACCAATTTTATATCGTGACCAAAAAATATTTTCAGAAAAAAACATTAATATATATCCAAGTGATCCAACTGTTAGCAATCTTTTTAAAAAATCCATGTTTATATATTTACTTTCTTCTTTAAATAATCTTGCTTCGCAGAATTATTTACATCCGTGTTTGTTAAGTTTTAGTATATAATCTTTAAAGAAAACACAGGACATAAAATGTCCTGTGTCGTATTGTTTCTATCACAAAATCAATACAATATAGCAAAAACTTCAAACAAAATAAACCTTCCTATTTCATAAAGCAAATCTTAGAAGACAACTGGGAAGATTATCTAAGGGTTAATGAAGTTAGAGAGATAGAAAACCAAGAGGTCGAGAAAACTCTTTCTTGTAAGAAACTAAAGCGCGGATGTTTTCTTTATTTTTGTATTACCTGTATAAAATTTGTGTTAGTTACTTTTGGTTGTAATTCTAGACTTTGTTCCTGTTGTGGCAAGAGGTATTCGGATAAATGGGCAGATAGACTAACTAAGAAAATTATGCCAAAAACAGAACATCGGCACATGGTTTTTAGTGTGCCCGAAGTTCTTTGGTGGTCTGTTAAGAATAATAGAAGTTTGCAGAAGGTTTTGATGGATGTTGCTACAAAAACAATTAAGGAATGTTTTGGACAAGTTTTAAAGAAAGATTTGGATATTGGAATCGTTTGCGTTTTGCATCCGTTTGGAAGAGACTTGATTTTCAAGCCTCATATTCAGGCGATTGTTACGAATGGTGGATTTTCTAAAGATAAGAGATTCGTGAAATTGGGATTTATAAAATATAATTTACTTCACAAAAAATGGCAGTATAATATTTTGATGGAGTTAAAGAAGCATGTTTTGAAGAGAGTTGTTGACTATTGTTTTGATAAATATCCAAATGGTTTTGCTTGTTATTTGAAACCTGAGGTTATTTGGTCGAATAGGTTTTTGTCGAAGTATATTGGTAGGTATCTTAGACATCCCGCTATTGCTAATTCTCGGATTGTTTTTTATGATGGGAAAATTGTTAGGTTTTATTATTTGGATCATAAGACTAAGAAAAAGTTATTTGTGAGATGAAGGTCTTTGATTTCATTGCTTCGGTTGTTCAGCATATTTCTGAGAAGAATTTTAAGATGGTTCGATATTATGGGCTTTGTTTCCGTAAGGGAGTTATTGGGGTTAGGAAGATTTGTTTACAGTCATCTTTAAAGCAGAGAGTTTTGTTTTCTGAGGTTGAGAATGAGGTTTTTCGGTGTCCTTGTTGTTTCGAGAAGATGATTTTTGTTGCTTATTTTAGGGAGCCGCCAGATGATTTGGCTTTGAGGGTTAGGGATGGTAGGTTTTTTTAGATGGGTCGCGAACGGAGTGAGTTAAGTTCTTACCTGCAAAAAATCTTTCTCGTTCGGATGTTTCTGCAGATGCTTCACTTGGAACTGTTGGAATTGGAATAAAAACTTTTGATAATAAAAATGGGAAGTCTTTATAAAAAGTAGCGGAATTTAATAAAGACAATTTGCAATTTAGACATCTATCAAAAGAAGACATGATTAAGAAAGTTGCCGAATTAAGAAATAAAAGAATAGAGGCAACAAAAAGAATTTATGGTCTAAATGATATGATTTATCATTGTATTGTCAGAGATGAAGGTAAAATTTCTGTTTTTGAAACACCGATGGATTTAGTAGAAATTGAGAAAATAAAACATATAAAATCTACTAATAATACTATCTCGTTTAAAGATGAGACAAATGAATATTCTTTCAATATAACAAAAAGTACATTACCTAAAAGATTCTATACGAAAGACCTTCTTGTAGAAGTTCCTGTAAAAATTCTTGATGACCCCTTTGAAATTATAGAAGAGAAATTTCTAGATATTAAGAAAACATATTATAGTGAAGCTAAAGAAAAGGTTTCAGTAGTATTGCCTCTTTATTCAATCACCCCTAAAGGTAAAATAGTTTACCCTAGAAGTGGACTTAATCAATGGAATGCAGAAGGAAGAAAAAGAAATTCTGATGAAATATATATTCCAATTCCAAAATGGATTCATAAAAGATTTCCCGGATTTTTTCTCGGAAGAGATAAGCCATTTAACCTTATTCTTCCAGATGGGCAAATATTGTCAACGAAGGTATGTCAAGATGGTTCTAAAGCATTAATGAGTAAACACAATGCAGACCTAGGGAAATGGTTACTAAGAAAAGTTTTAAATCTAAAAGAAAAAGAATTACTAACTTATGACAAATTACAAGGAATAGGTTTTGATTCAGTTATAATTGAAAGATTAGATTCAAAAACATATTCTATGGATTTCAAATCATCTGGAACATACGAAGAGTTTATCGAGGAAAATAAATAAACTTCTTTTTTAGAAAAAAAGAAGGCAAAAAAGCGCACACTTCCATCTCACCTTAAAATAGGAGATTTAAATTTTCTTAACGCAGAAGAAAAAACTCCTTCGCCTACGGTTAGGTGCCGTATTGCAGACTTTCGCCCATTTCATTCACTCACACGACTTAACAACGGTTAAAGAGTTCGGACTTGCAGTTCTCTCCCAAATTTAGTTTTCAGCTTGTCACTTCATTTCATTACGTTCCAGAGGAAAACTAAACTTTCCTTAACCAAACGTTATGTCTAATTCAGAATTCGGGCTAAAAGTAAAATTATAGAAACCAAAAGATTTATTTTCTGTAATCAGATTTTGTTTTTTCAAGTAATCCAATTCCATACATAACTAATCCAGCACCAACCGCAGTATATAGTTTGTCTAGCGTTTCTATTGGATTCTTCGTAACAACATCTGAGACAATTTCTGCTAATCCCAAACACCCATGTAAGTTCCTAAACCTACATTAAATGAAGGTACAACAAAGTTTAAACATTTCATTCCTTTACTTGGTTTATCTTCTGTCATTTTAATCTCCTATCTATTTAGTGTAATTCTTAACTTTACAAATCTTTCGGTTCTTTTACTACTTTTGAGTTAATATTGATAACGCCCGAATTCTGAACTCAAAATCCGAAGGATTTTGCCCCGCTGCGCTCTCCTCCTTTCAGTCGTCGGGTCGGCCAGGCATTAACAGAAAACCCCCTAACTAATAAAATAAATTATTTACCAGTAGCAATTGCAGCAGAGAGTGAGGCATGTTCTAAATCAGAAACCTCCTCCAGTCTTCTTCTCACAATTTCTTTTCTTACTATTTGAACATCTAAATCAAATGCGCTTCTCAACCTTCCTTGTTCAAATCTTTCTTCTAATTCTAGTTGCGCATTTGGAGTTACTCCTATGTAAGATCTCATAGGAGAATGCATTCCTTCGGTATATTGTAGTACTTCATCAGAATTTAGAGGCACAGTTTCAAACTGAGGAGTCCCTTCAGGATTTATCTTCATAAATAAAGCATTATCGCCTCTATATTCTTCTTCTATTTGCCCGAAGTAATACGTGATGTTCAAATCTTTCATTTTTTCTTTTCTCAGAATTAGGTTTCTGAGGTACTCTCACCTCTATAATCTGGCAATTGCTACTTATTTATAAATCTATCGTAGATTTTTTTAAACCCAAAATTGCCCCTTCAGTCGGCAGACTTGCAGTCTTTAGGTATAAATGCCTCGCACGACTTAACAGCGATTATCTGGCCCAGACTTGCACCTCCCCCAAATTTTTCTCCCGCTACATTCCAGAAAAACTTCCTATATCCCTAATATTATTTTATCTTCCTTAATTCACCCAATCTCTTTTTGCTCCCAATAGACACAGAAAACATTTTCCAAAAAATTTTACTTAACCAACTTCCCCATTCCTTGTCTTTTATATTATAAATAATAAATGTTTTCTTCTTTATCTCTTTCCTTTCATTTGGCACTCGAACTTCCTTTAAATTTACAATCTTGCCATCGATAAGTGTTGACCTTAACGGCTGCTCCCTATGCCTGATTTCTATCAACTCTTTTCCATGCTTAAAGTTTAAAGATAGTAACTTTTCTATATTTCTCTGCCCAACAAAATCAATCCTACATATAACTTTGATACTAATTCCCCTAGAAACAAGCTCATCTAGCACATTAAAAATATTTGTTTTATCATCATTAAAATTGATAAATGAAAGATTTCCTGAGAAGAATAATATTTGTTTCTTTGCACTTCTTAAAAGATTAGCAAAGCCCTCAAGTTTTCCAGTTTCAACTTCATCTTCTGCTTCCTTCATCCAAACTTCTTTGTTTTTATCTGATACATGTTGAAAAATATCGAATGGGAAAAAATCATGTTGGATTTTTCCTTCATATATCCGTTTTTCCATCTCTTCTTGGAAGGCAGAGTGGCTCGCTTTTTCAATAGATGCCCAATAGACAATTTTTAAAGCACCACGAGTTCCTTCTCGAAAAATTCGCTTATCTAAAGTTCCATATTCTCGAATTATCTCCCCAACATATCTATCGACAGTTCTCCAGTTCTTTTTTAAATGCTCGGAAATCTCCTGCATACTTCTTGGTTTAATATAAACAAAATTCTCTATTTTTCTTATAATTTCGTTATTTAGCATAACATTGTAATCCAATTTTGCTATTTAAACTTATACAACACTCAAGACAGGAGATGTGCAATAACTGTCATAAAGAATACAACTCTTTATATATTTGTGATGGAAGACAAAAAAATAGTACTAATTGGAGGGTCCTCCTCTGGGAAATCTTCTCTAACAGAAGAGCTCGAGAGAAGGGGCTATTGCACCATAAGAGAAATGGCTAGAGATGTCATTAAAGAAAGGGCTCATATTAAGATAACTCCTAAAGAAATAGAAATTCGGCAAAGGATGATTTATGAAAAACAAATTGAAGCAGAGAGTGATTCTTCGGGCTTAGTTTTTCTAGATCGTGGGGTCTTAGATGTCGTAGCGTATTCTAAGCATCTTTTAGGATATCTCCCCTTCGAGATTAGAGATTCTAGATATAGCACAATATGCAATCTCGAAGGACTTCCATTTGTGGATGATGGTTTGCGAGTAGAATCTGGGAACAAAGAAGCACAAGCAATACATGAAAAGATTATTGATGCATATACAGAGCACAACTACTCTTTCCTATATATTCCAGTAATAAAAGGGAGAACACTCAAAGATTCCATTTCAAAAAGGGCAGATTATTTATTAGCCAAATTAAAGGAAAATCAAAGACTTTAAATTTTATATTAATATCGACATTGTTAACAATTATTTTAAATACTTAAGATAGTTTCAAATTATAAGGAGGTGAAAACAATGGCGGTGGAAACAATAGACATGATTCTGGCATTAGGCATGCCGGTAATAACAATAGTCTTAGTTATTATGATGGCGATGATTAAAGGTATTTTCGAAGAAAGTGGAAATTTAATTTGGGGAATTATCATTTCTTTGGGATTATTTAATGTTGCAATGATATTAGATCACACCGGAACATTTGCGCAACCATTTTTAATGTGGTCGCATATAGTGTTGCCAATAGGTGCACTATTAATGTATCTAGAATTAAATAAGTAATTTAATTTGTATTTTTTGATTTTTTAAAAACCAAGTTTTGCTATAACACGCTATACCCTCCCCTTGGGAAAGGGGGTATGATAGCATTTAATTGACTTAAATCATATCTCTATAATTTTCCCCCGTCGCCCCACTTGAACAACCCGAGTCCTTCCAATCATATCCTCAATTCCCTCACCCTCATGGATATGCGCAGCAATCAACAAATTCGGACTAAACTCCTCAACAATTTTCCTTATAATCTCATCGCCAGATATACCAGAAAATTCAGCCAGCGTTCCCTTGGCATGCAAATGCGAAACCAAAATTTTCTTCTTGTCCTTCATCTTGGAAAGACTTCTTCTAACTAAATTTAAATCTTCTTTATCTAAATTCAACTTCCAATTACCACTTCCAATCCCAGCAATCCCGACGCCATCATAACTAACATAACGTCCATGCAAATTTTTAACATCACCAAGTTTCACCAAATCCTCATCAAAATCACAATTTCCCGGAACAAAAACAACTTTCTGCCCAGCCTTCACAAATGGTTCTAAGATACCAGCCTCACCCTCACTATACCCATAAATATCACCAGCCAAAACAACCAAGTCAACCTTCTTATCTCTAGCTTTCTTGGAAAGTTTTTCAGCCAACCCAAAATCCCCATGAATATCCCCAGCCGCTAAAATTCGAAGTTTCTTAACCATAATAAAGACTACCCACAATTTTTTAAATACCTTATCGTTTCAATTATCATGCCAAAATTATCAGAAATAAAGAACTGGAATGTAGAAATAGAACAGGAAATAACTGATAACTGGAAGAACGCAGAACTTTTCAAATTTAACAAGGAAATAAAAAAACCAATATATTCAATAGATACACCACCCCCCTACATAAATTCTCCAATTCACATGGGACACGCGACAACCTATTGCTTCATGGACATGTTCGCACGATACAAAAGAATGAAAGGATTTCAAGTAATATTCCCGCTAGGACTAGATAGAAATGGGCTTCCAATTGAAATGGGGGCAGAAAAAAAATATAAAATATCAGCATTCCATATGTCACGAGAAAAATTTATAGGATATTGCAAAAAACTTTTAGAAGAAACTTCCGATTTATCAACAGGTACATTTGCCAAAATGGGAATCTCATTTACATCCTACAAAGAATCAGATGACATTGGAGCAATGTATAAAACAGATTCTCCAGAATACAGAAGCCTAACCCAGCAAACATTTCTAGAACTATACAAAAAAGGTCTAGCTTACGAATCTGCACGAATTAATAATTGGGACCCAAAGTTAAGAACAACAATAGCAGATTCAGAAATAGAATATAGAGAAGTTAACTCAACATTTAATGACATCAAATGGAAAATCAAAGATTCAAACGAAGAAATAATAATAGGGACAACTCGTCCAGAATTAATGTGTTCATGTAAAATGGTAATTTACAATCCAGAAGACAAAAGATATCAGCACCTTGAAGGAAAGACCACAATAACACCAATATTTGGAATCGAAGTTCCAATTAAATCACATCCATCAGCAGATATAGAGAAAGGAACAGGATTGGTAATGATGTGCTCAGCCGGAGATACAACAGACATTCAATTTTTCAGAGAGCAGGGATTAAAGCCAAAAATTTCAATAAATATAGAAGGAAAAATGAACTCAAATGCAGGAAAATATGAAGGATTAAAAGTAAAAGAGGCGCGAAAAGAAATTCTAGAAGATTTAAGAAAAGCAGAACTTCTTAAAAACCAAGAACAAATTATACACCGAACCCCAATCTCGGAGCGAAGTGGAGCAGAAATAGAATTTATAGAAATGCCAGAGTTTTATTTAAAGCAATTAGACATAAAAGAAAAAATAAGAGAATTAGCGAACAGAGATATAAATTTTTATCCAGAAACATCTAAAAAAATACTAAACGACTGGATTGATACAATATCAATAGATTGGCCAATCTCAAGAAGAAGATTTTACGCAACAGAAATACCATTATGGTATGCTGAATATGAAGGCAAAAACCTAGTCGCAATCCCAACGGAGACAAAGTATTATCAGCCATGGATTCATAACGTCCCTCAAAATGCGAGTGTATGGGCTGGAGGTGAAGATACTGGAAAACTAGTCTCAGATTATAAGGACTTAGAATGGAAAGGAGAAACACGGGTTTTTGATACATGGATGGATTCCTCCATTTCAGAACTATTCATATTAAAATATAAACGAGATAACGATTTTTTTAAACGAGCTTACCCAGCAACTCTAAGACCACAAGGAAAAGAAATAGTAAGAACATGGCTATACTACACATTACTAAGAGGATATTTAGAAACAAAGAAGACATGCTTCAAAGACGTCTGGATTCATCAACACATTCTAGATAATAAGGGTTTCAAAATGAGTAAATCAAAAGGGAATACAATAGACCCAGTAATGCTTTTAAAAAAATATGGTGCAGAAGCCCTGAGAATCTGGGCAGCAATAGAAGGAGATTTAAGTAAAATAGATTTTAAATGTTCAGAAGAGAGAATAGCTGGAGAAAAGAAATCACTAAACAAATTACTAAATGTTTCCAAGTTCGTAAAAATGTTTGACAAACCTAAAGAAAAACCTAAGTTAACAAGCCTAGATAAATTATTTATAGATTATATAGAAAAATTAACAGAAGATATAGACAAATCCTACGATATTTATGACTTCAACCATCCAGCACAAGATTTAAGAAAATTCCTTTGGGATACGTTTGCATCAAACTATATAGAACTTGTAAAAAACAGGGTATATAATGAAGATAAAAAATTTACAGAAGAAGAATCACTCTCGGCAAGATACACCCTACATTTTCTACAGGAAAGATTACTTACACTAATTTATCCAATTATTCCACAAATAACAACACTAATTGCAAAAGAGAAAAAAATTGACTTACTAAGAATTGAGTGGCCAAAAATAAATAATGTAAAATCAGACTTGTCTTTAGTAGGAAAACTAGAAAATTTTAACGGAAAAGTTTGGAAAGAAAAGAAGGACAAAGGAATCTCTCTGAGAAATCCCATCAGAGGAATAAAAATTCCAAAAGAATTAGAAATTTTCGAAAAAGATTTAAGAGCATGCCACAATATTTGACACGAAACCCCTATAAACTAATTTCATCTATCAATAATATGAACGAAGCAGAAAAATACGAACTTGAAACAACCATAGAAGAACTAGAATCCTACCGTGGTCGCCACACCGAGCTAATCACAGTCCTAATCCCCTCTGGAACGACGCTAACTCAAATAACAAAACAACTAGAAGACGAGAAAGGAACAGCAACAAACATCAAGTCAACATCTACAAGAAAAAATGTAATAGCCTCGTTAGACAGAGTGGTTAGAAAACTAAAAGAAATAGGAAGAACACCTCCTAATGGATTAGCAGTATATGCAGGAAACGTGACTTTATCAGATGGAAGAGAATCTCTAGAAGTGTGGACAATCGAACCACCAAAAAAACTCAAAATAAAAATCTATCGTTGCGACCAAACTTTTGTAGTAGAACCCCTTAAAGAAATGCTAGAAACAGATGAAGTCTATGGATTGTTAATAATTGAAAGAAACGAGGCAACAATTGGGCTGCTGGATGGAAAACATATTAAAATTCTACAACATATGACTTCGGGAATTCCAGGAAAAACGAAATGTGGAGGACAATCCGCTCAAAGATTTGCACGAATAAGAGAGTCGGCTGCAAAAGAATTTTTCAAACGAACAGCAGAGAATATGCGAACACATTTTTGGGATAATAAAAAACTTAAGGGTATTTTAGTTGGAGGACCAATCCCCACAAAAGATGAGTTTCTAGTCCAGGGTCAATTACTAACTCAATTAAAAAATAAAGTAATAGGAGTAAAAGATATAGGCGGTACAGGGATGCATGGGCTACAAGAGTTAGTAGAGGTCTCAGCAGACATATTAGCAGAGCAAGAGATAACAAAACAACGACAAATCTTAGACCTCTTTTTTGAAAGATTGGCAAAGGAACCAAATAAGGTAGCATATGGAATAGCAGAAGTAGAGGATCGTTTAATGAGAGGAGCAGTAGATAAGTTAATCATTTCAAAATCTTTAGACCGAAAAAAGGTAAAGTCAATGGAGAAACTAGCCAAAGAATCTTCTGCAGAAATTTACATCGTGACCAATGAAACATCAGAAGGCGTACAGTTTGATAATTTAGGCGGCATTGCTGGTTTGTTAAGATTTGAAATTCATGATTAAAACCAAATGCCCATAAATATCATATTATTTAAAATATATAAGAAGAGCATGACTAAAAAACCCGAACAACCCAATTTGGAAACATTCCACCGTCCCCACAATGATAAACCTTATGAAAAACCTGATTCCAAAATAAATCTACATCAACTTCATCCCTAATCCAATCATTCTTACTATTCCACTTCAACTGCCCAGGCTTGAATCTCTCAGGAAAAAACCCAAAACACTTCCGAAAGATATCAGCACCCTCATCAAAATAAACCTCATCTCGATAAGTACCAAATTCATTATAAGTATGATAAACTCCATGCATCGCAAGCTCCTTACCCCTACCCAAAATATTCTCGCACCAAAGCCTATTTTTAGAAATAATAAACCCCTCAAACTTGGGCACAACAAAGTAAACGTCCCCTTTGTTTAAGACGCTATTACTACAATTCATTAAAGGATTAACGTCATCAACCTGACTTGGAAGAATAAATCTTACAAACCATAGCCCGATAATTAATATTAAAATAACTAATCCAAAATATTTCCAAAACTTCATCCAAAAACATAA
>CAZROF010000003.1:0-46450 GCA_964601675.1 Candidatus Woesearchaeota archaeon | reverse complement strand
CCACACTCTCATCCACAACTTAAAAGAAGTGGATTTCTCGTTCCAGGATTAATATATGGGATTACATTTTCAGGAATATTATCCAATTCAAACCAAGATAAATCATCGCATTTATGAGGTTCTTTGTTTGTAATTTTACCATCCCATTTTTTAGCAATAAAAAAGACATCAACTCTTTCATTGTTTTCAGCAGTACCAAATTTTCTGTGCACTATATGAACTACTTCCAAATCTTCAGGTTTCAATAATATTCCTGCTTCTTCTTCGGCTTCTCTGATTATACATTGAGTAAAAGTTTCACATGGATCTACATGACCAGCAACCATTGAATAATTCCCGTCTTCATATCCCGTGTTAAAACGTCTTAAAAGTAAAATCTTATTATCTTTGAATAAGGTTAAATAAGAAGCCGGAATATTTTGATGTCTTTCTTTCGTCATAATATATCTCTAAAAAATCAAATTTATAATCTTTTAGTATATACGAGTTTTTATGGAACGAAGTAGAAGAAAAATTTGAGTGAGGGGTGAGCCGAGTCTCGAATCAAATATCCCTTGTTATGTGTTCCGACGACTGAAAGAAAAAAAAGCGCAGTTTGGCACGAAGCGTAGCGGAGTAAGTTCAAAGTAAAAAAATCGGCATATCAAGTGCAAGGTGCCATTAATTAAAAGAATTAAGGGCAAAAACTAAAAGAATAGAAAGATTTATAAAAATTATTATTACTTTCTAGTTAATATGGTATACAAAATTCATGGAAACCAAGTGGAGTATGATGGGTGAGTGTGGTTTGTACAAATCTCCAGGAACTATGCAAAGAATGGAGTATGCAGTAATGGATATGAATCTTCTGGTAGGAGCTATTAATGGTATGCCTGTGGAAAAAGCTATTGAAGCTGTGACTCAACTAAGATATCAGGCATCTCAACAAGCAAAGTGGCAACATACTCCACAAAATGCAGGATTTCCAATTTTAAGACAAAATCCTGGACCAAGTAATGAAGTAAGAAGTAGCATTCAAAATACTGAGGGATTTTGTAATGAAGTTCTAACAGCCTTACAAGGAAAATAAGTTTTTGTCCCTTTCTATATTTAGCCGATTTTTTTATTGAAACTGACATCGAAATTATGCGAAGTTTTTCTCGAAGAGAAAAATTTGGGTGAAGAAGCTGTAAGTTTCTAGAACCCCATGACCCTTATTATGTCCCAAAAGAGTTAGATTTTAATACAACATCCCGGCAAACGAAGTAGGAAAAGCCGAAAGCAAGTCGTTAAATATATTTTCTGGCATAATGTCTTTTTTCAACATTTAATCATCATCTTTATCGTTTTCCCATAAAGACCAGTTTTGTTCCTCGTCTTCAATTTCTTCATTAGTTATCAATCCTTTATTATTTATGTGAACTTCAAATAACTTATTATACTTAATTATTTTTGCTATGTATAAACCCTTTTTTTGTTTTACATTAATAATTTCAGCTGTTGGGTTTGCTTTTTGTAATCCTTTATATATTGCAGATAATATTTCAGACTGTGGAGCCCGAATGTTGGTTGATATTAATACCCCTATTTTATATTTTTTTAATAAATCCCATGCTCTATTTGAATGTATGCTTGCGAATATTCCTGTTACTTCTTTCCCACAATGAGAAGTTATTGTCTTTGAGCCCCCAGGATGATAACCGATATAAGATGAAACATCATATACATTGTTATTAATTACTAAATAACAATCATTTCTTGAATTATGTTTTGAAACTTCTTCCATAGTAAATGTCCCAAGTTTTGGTTTAGTTAAGTTTGTTACTAGAGAATCAATATCTATACCCGGCGAATTAATATAATCCTTGGTGCTTAGCGATGTAATATTATTTAGGGCCTCATTTTGTATAATCTTAGTGGGTGTCGTCTGGACGATTTTCATAATATTATCATTGTTCGATATATTGTTATGCATGTAATAACTACCTATAGAAGAAACTATTAAGATAGTCACGAAAATCATCATTGATGCTAAAGTTATTTTTTTCATGACGCCCATCTTAAAAATTAAATTCCTCCGAATAAATTTTTCTTTTATTTATTCCCGAATTTATTAAATCTATTTTTAATTTTTTAATCATACTTGGCGGTGTGCAAATAAAAAAATCATTACTAACAAAATTCTTTAAATGATTTTGCAAATATTCTATACTAATGTGACCTTTTTTTTCAGAATAAACTGGGATTATGTTAATTTGCGGATTTTTCTTGCTTTCTTCTTCAAGAAGATTCAAATAAATAGCTTCCCTTTTATTTTTAACACAATAAAAAAGATTGATTGAATAATTATTTTTGTCTCTCAAATCTTTGATGGAACTTAAGAAAGGAGTAATTCCTATTCCCCCCGCTATCCAAACCTGATTTTTATTTTCAGTGTTAAGATAGGAGAATGACCCAAATGGACCTTCGATTTCAGCCGCAGAACCTTCCTTAAGCCTTGAATATAGTTCTGTTGTGTAATCACCAAGTTTTTTCACACTTATTTTTAATAATTCTTCCTTTGGTGATGAGGTGATTGAAAAAGGATGACTCTCTGAAGATAAACCCTTTTGCTTAAACGAAATAAAGATAAACTGTCCTGGTCTAAACATCAAATGTTTATTCTCTGGCTTTAATGTTATCTCAATAATATCATCATCTAATTTTTTTATTTTCTTTACAAAATAAGTATATTTTTTTACAAAGAATCTTCCAAAAACACTTTTATAAAGAAACGCTAATATTGCCAACACTGCGATGAATAATACATAACCTTTTAATAACAAATTATTCATAACATATCCCGGAATAAAATAAACATGTAAAGCACCGAAAAAAAGAGCGGCACCGAAAAACTTATGCGTTATTTTCCAAATATTATATTTTGGTCTCAGGTATAACGTTAAAACAATGAGCAATAACATTATCCATAAAGCAAAAATCCCGAAGTTTCGGGCCCATAAATCACTAAAGAACAAAAAAGAAAATACTCCTTTAATATTTGAAGCATATCTTGGAAGCAAAAGCAATGGATGGAAAAGCAATAGAACAAAGGCCAACTGACCTAAGAAATCATGTTTTTTGTAAATATTGCTTAAGCCGCCAAATAGTTTTTCAATAATTGGTAATCTTGTCGCTAATATTATGTTAAGCGAAAATAGCACCATGCCAACCAACCCAAATATTTCACCAAAACCAACAAGCCCAGTTTGCAAATTACTAAAGAACAAGTCAAGCTTAGGAGTAAAAATCCAGAATATAATTGGAAGTAGAGATAATAAAAAAATTATAAACTGTCCTTTGTCAAGTTTTAATTTTTGCATAACATAACTGTAATATAAATTCTTTATAAATAATTTGCTTCTTGAGGTCAGTGGGAGAAAGATTTGGGTGAAGTCCGAGCCGAGCCCCGAGCCGTATAGCCCTTGTTATACGAGGATAAAATTCTGAAAGAATTTTAAGCGCAACGTCCCTCTGATTAATGTTCGAGACATTTATTTATATTTAATGATTAGAAATAATATTGTAGCAGTAAAAATTAGTGATATTCCATTTGAAAGAATAACTGGCAAATTTTTAATCAAAATCCCATATAAAAACCATATAAAAACACCTGTTGTTAATACTGTATACATACCTAACGATAGACCTTTGGTATGTTTGGTTTTTATAGTTTTTATTGCTTGTGGTAAATATGAAATAATGGTACAAGTTGCTGCTACTAATCCAAGTACTGTAATCATACCCGTCCATTATATTATTGATAAATATTTTTAAGTTTTTCGATTAAGTCTCGAACATTATTTTATATAACATCAGACATATTCAAAAATTATCAGGGCACATAAGACTAGAAACAACACAAATCTACACACACATAGCAAACAAAGATATAAAAAACCTCACGAACCTCCTTAATTAATGAAATTAAACAAAGAAACAGTATTTCTCAATATAAGTTTTCTACTTGCGAGAAATTTCTTTTTCTAAAAGAAAGAAATCAATGGTACTAGAAAAACTAGGCAGCACCCTAAAATCCGGAATAAAAAAAATCAGCAACGCAATCTTCCTAGATAAGAAACTAATAGATGCAGTCATCAAAGACATCCAAAAATCCCTAATTGAAGCAGACATCAATATAGAACTAGTATTCGCCCTAACACAAAAAATCAAAAAAATCGCCTACGATGAAACAATCCAATCCGTAGACAAAAAAGAGCAACTAATAACCCTAATCCACGATGAAATCTCACTAATTCTAGGTGGAGAAGCCAAAGAACTAAAATTGCCAAAACAGGCAAGCATTATGTTCCTAGGTCTTTACGGAGCAGGTAAAACCACAACAATTGCAAAATTAGGATTCTATTACGCAAAAAGAGGGAAAAAAGTAGCGCTCCTAGGACTAGATACACAAAGACCAGCCGCAATGGAACAGCTCCAACAAATGGCCGACAAAGCAAAACTTCATTCATTCATAGAATCCCCAGAAGACAAAGAAAAAAACAAAAAACTTAACCATACAAAAAGATCTCTAGAAATAATAAAGAAACACAAAAAAGAGCTAGAAAAATATGACCTAGTTTTAATTGACACAGCCGGACGAGACGGACTAAACGAAGAACTAACCAAAGAAATTAAAACCCTAAACAAAACCCTAAAACCAGACTACAGAATCCTCGTAATGCCTGCTGACGTAGGACAAACCGCAAAAACTCAAAGCTTGGAATTCCAAAAAGCACTCTCAATTGACGGCGTAATCATAACAAGGATGGATGGAACCTCAAAAGCAGGTGGTGCCCTAACAGCTTGCGCAGAAACTTCCTCCCCAGTCTACTTCATCGGTGTCGGAGAACAACTCCACGAAATAGAAACCTTCAACCCAGAATCGTTCATCCAAAGACTACTCGGAATGGGAGACCTACAAGCTCTACTAGAACATGTAAAATCAGCAACAGACGAATCTCAAACTAAAAGAATCGAAGACAGACTAAAAAAAGGAAAATTCACACTCCTAGATTTATACTCACAACTAGAGCAAATGAACAAAATGGGCTCCATGGACAAACTAATAGGAATGATACCAGGGATGTCCGCCGCAAAAGTCCCAAAAGAAGCACTAGCAAAACAAGAAGTCAAAATGAAAAACTGGAAATGTGCAATCTCCTCAATGACAGAAGAAGAAATTGAAAACCCCGAAATCTTAGAAAAACAAACAAGTAGAATAGCAAGAATTGCAAAAGGTTCTGGGACTACCACCACAGAAATCCGAGAACTTCTAAAACAATATAAGATGCTAAAAGAAATGATGGGAATGCAATCAGGTATGGCTGAGGGAAACATTGACCCCAAGATGATGCAGAAGATGGCTAAGAAGTTTAGTGGGAAGATGAGAATTTAATCATGAAACAAAATTTAATCCAACAAGGCGCCGAAGCAAAAATCTACCTAACCAAAGATAACACCATCCACAAAAACCGCCTCCCAAAATCTTACCGCCACCCCCAGCTAGACAAACAAATAAGAACCCGCCGAACCAGGGCCGAAGCAAAAATCCTAACTAAAGCAGCAAAAGCAAGAATTAACGTCCCAAAACTTCTACACACAGAAAAATTCAACCTCTCAATGGAATACATCAAAGGCGACCGCCTCTCCCAAACCCTAAACTCCTACCCAGAATCCAAACAATTTTCCACAATGCAAAAAATAGGAAGACAAGTGGCAAAACTTCACAAAAACAACATAATCCATGCAGACCTAACAACATCCAACATCATCTTATCAAATTCAAAAATATTCCTAATTGATTTTGGACTATCTTATATCTCAACAAAAATAGAAGACAAAGCAGTAGATATCCACCTAATAAAACAAGCCCTAAAGGCAAAACACTTCCTTATATATGAAAACCTATCCAAAAATTTTGAAAAAGGCTACAACTGGGAAGATTCAAAAAAAATCCTAGAACGATTAATTATAGTAGAAAAACGTGGAAGATACAAAAAACACTAACATCATGAAGATTTATCTCTAACTCTTTTGTTATCAATAAATAACGCGACTATGCCCCCAATAAAAATCAAAACCGATGCAACAATAAAAACTTCAGCATAAGAAAGAACCTGCGCCTTAAGAATTATTAATGACATTACTTTTTGATAAACTGCGGGATCTTTAGAATTAACAATTGTATACCTAGACAAATTCAAAACATTATCTTTCATACTACTTGACAAAATCGTAGCAAAAAATGCAACCCCAAACGCTCCAGCCATATTTCTAAACAAAACAAACAATGATGAAGCGGACCCTATCTCATCTTTAGGAGCTAAAGATACTATCAAACTCGGTCGATGAGACATTCCTAAACCTAAACCAAAAGCCATAATTGAAAAAGGAATAATTAAATTAAGTGCCGTAGAACGAAGATCAAGAAATGAAAATAAAAACACCCCACCCGCAGCGATAAAAGTTCCTATAGCTATAATCCTACCAGAAGATAATCTTTTCCCCAACTTAGCACCCAAAGGAGCTGCAAATATAAGAACAATCGCCATAGGTAAAAACAAATAACCCGCTTGTGTAGAAGAATATCCTAAAAAATTTTGTGCGAATAAAGGAATCAAAAAAAGACTCCCCATTAATGCCATAAATATCGCAAAAGTATTAATAATCACCATCACAAAAGTCCTATTCTTAAAAAGATTTAAATTAACGATAGGATCTTTATGAGCTTTCTCAATAAAATAAAATAAAATAAGAAAACAAATTGCTACAAAATAAGACAAAATACTTTTCAAAGAAATCCACCCCCAAGAAAGACCCTTATCCAATACCAACACAATCGCAAAAAGAGCAACAGCTAATACCATAGCCCCAAAAATATCGAAATTAACTTTTTGCTTTTTAATATTTGATTCTTCTATAAATTTATATGCCATTAAAATTCCTATAATCCCCAAAGGTACATTAACAAGAAATATAGAACGCCATCCAAAATTATCTATCAATGGTCCACCAATTAATGGGCCGAGAACTGCCCCTAAAGCCATACTTGCAGACCAAATTCCCATAGCTTTCTTTCTAGACCTTCCACTAAACGTAGTAGCGAGAATTGCCATTGCAGTAGGATAATCCGCAGAAACAGCCAAAGCCTGAACAACCCTAAAAAATATCAATGAACTAAAATTCCAAGCAAGTCCCGCAAACAAGGAGCTTCCAATAAATATAATAAATCCTGAAATATAAACTTTCTTTCTACCAATAATATCCCCTAGCTTTCCCCAGACCGGAACAAATATTGCATTAGCAAGAATATAGGCCGTAGCAATCCAACCAGCACTAGAAACCGAAATACTAAAATGATTCATCATATCTGGAAGCGCAAGATTAACAACAGTTCTATCCAAACTTCCAAGTAACGTCCCAATAATAACCGTAACAAGTACCCATAGCCCAGCCCTTGATTCCTCACTGTCCATCTTTACTTATATATCCACATTTTTGCAGACATACCATTTTTAAGTTCAGGATAGCCAGCTATAAATTTCACATTAACATCAAATTGCTTTTCTTCCCTTTTATCAGAAATACTAAATACAATGTCTGACTGTCTTGCAATTGGGCTTACTGATTCAACAATACCCGCATATTCTTTTGAATCAAATGCATCAACGGTAAAAACAACTCTTTGACCTGGCTTAATCTCAACCAAACCCTTATCTTCTTCAACACGACCAATAATTCTTAACTCTGCAGGATTAAACATCTTAACGATTGTATCCTGAGGAGAAACATACTGACCTGGGACATTATTAGCAAAACTAATTATTCCTTCTGTTCCAGCTTTTATCGACTCTCCATCAACCTTTGCCACAACATCATTTATAGAAACACTATCTCCTGCTCTAACAAAGACATGATCCAACACCCCAAAATTTTGAGGTTTTAATAAAATCACAGGAGCACTTATTTCTGCATTTTCTATATAAATCCGCCCCTGATTAACTTGATAATAAACAATTCCGCCCACAAGGATCGCAAAAAACAATGTTACTATTATTGAAATTGCAACTTCATGATAAATTTTATCAACAATACGCTGCCTCTTTGTTTGTTTATTATTCTGCATATTATCTAAAATTACTTACGTCCTCTTCTTATTATGAATCTTTCTTGATATCCCTAAAATACCAATACCAATAAAAATTCCAGCCAATCCAAACAGCCATTTTTTATAAGAAGGATCCTCTGGAGACTTTATCAACACATGCCCCTTCCTAGAAACAGGAATGTCATTAATCAAAGCTCTTCTTACTCCAGAAATATCTGTATAACTAATATTTAATTTAATATTTGAAGACGATGGAACCCCCTGAACCACAAACCTCGTTGTTTCCCCATTATTCAACTTCCCAACATTAAATGACTTATCTCCAAACAAATTCCACTCACTCTCATTTATTTTCACAATTATACTACTAGCTGATTTAGTCCCTGTATTAGTAATTGTAAAAGATGTTCCAATATTCCTCGAATCCTGCAAAGTAGTGTCAAAATCAACCTCAGATTTCTCCACAGAAATTGGAAGATCATACATAAACTTAGTTCCACTATCCCCCTTAACAGAACTCTCCAGTTTCAAATTATACACTCCCTCAATAGCGTTATTATTTACAAAAACATGGAATTTTAATAAAACTTGATTTGAATTACTCTGGTTTTCTCCAGGTTGTCTTTCTGCATAAGCAGATATCGTTCCGCTAACCAATCCAAAAGACCTAACAACTTTATCATTTGAAGAAAAAGGATAGCTAGGAATAAACCTAAATGTGGCATTTTTAGCATCCTCTTGTCCAACATTTTGCACCTTAACCCAAACATCAAACCAATTTCCCGGGCTTACAGGAAAAGGACCATATTTCAAAGTATGGACTAGAAAATGAGCATTCGAATTATCTCCCTCATTTAAATTATAAGTACTAGTAGAAAATACAGCAGAAACACAACTAATTAAAAACAAACCTACAATCACACTAAAAAAAATCTGCCTCTTTATAACCATATAAAATAAAGACCCAATCTAATTTATAAATTTATAGGGAATTTTAATATTTTTAAATTCTATAATAGACCAAAACAAAATGCCCTTTAAAACTAAGTCAACACTAACTACACCTTCTTCTTAATAAACCCATTGAATCTCAGAAAAAAATACATTTCCATAAAAACCACAAAAACTAATACAATAGTATAAACTAAATCTGAATAATATTTATCCCAAAAAAAATAAAATAAAGCAAAAAGATAAAAAAAACCCCTCATAAAAACAATATATTTTGCATGCCCAAAATCAACCTTAAAATCTTTCTTATTTCTATTCAATATCTTATTCTTATGATAAAAATAAAACCATGAAGCTATAAAACAAAATAAAATAACACCCAATGACATATATTCCTCGTTCCCAACAAAACCCAAAACCCAATTTAAACTAAAAAAAGCAAACTCTAAAAACATAAACACCAAATAACCCAAAAACATACTCAGCCATTTCCTTTCTAAATACTCATAACACAAAATAAACCCAAGACTAACCCCTAGCCACCCAACAAAATTAGAAGCAACAATCGACGAAAAAAGTTCCCTGCCACCTTCCGCCCCCAACCAAACCCAATATCCCAAATTTACACTAACACCCTCAATCACAAAATCTACTAAAGTGATGAAAACGGGAATGAATAAAACACGAGAAATCTTAGACATACGAAGCCTCAAAGAAACCAAATAAGCACCCAAAAATAAAATACCCCAAGCCAAAATGATAAAAAGTGGAACATTAAATACATACATCAAAAACCCACTAGAATAAATATATCCAAAACTATTCTGTAAAAAACTCAACACATTTAAAATTTCAAAAAAAAACGAAAAAATTGTAGCATATATAAGAAAATCCAGCTTCTTAATTTTATAAGCAATATAAAAAGAAAAAATATACAAAAATAACACACTAAACTCCACAAAAAACTCGCTAGATACCATAAAAGAAATTACAATATCTATCTATTTAAAATTAAGTCACACTAAAACCAAACACTAAAACTTAAAAATCCCTCCCATCTCATAAATTCACTAGTCCCGTAGTCTAGTGGTCAAGGATTCTGGGTTTTGATCCCAGCGACCGCGGTTCGAATCCGCGCGGGGCTATTCTTTATTCAAATTCTAGTTCAAAAACTTCATAAAAAATACAAAATCAAAGAATGCACAATTTTTTATGAAATAAAAATCGCACTTAAACCCCGACAATTTCAACCTTATCAAAACCCTCAAAAATCTTCTTCTTCCCTTCAACCCTGTCATTCAAAGTAAAAACATAAATCTCGTCAAATCCCAAATACCCAGCTTTAACATACATATCCCCATTTATATGACATAAAATAGAAGCCATCTCAATTATAGGTATCACGACATTTGCCCCTGTACCAACAAGTCCATCTTGCAACTTTTTTTGTTCCCGCTCTAAAACATTCCGGACAATCACCCTCTCTTCAAAAGTTTCAGTTATACGACCATGAAAATCAAACTTTGTGTCATATCCCTTCCTCCTAAGCACCTCTCCAATTTTCGTACCAGCACCACAAATAACAACAACATAATTATCTCGTGCCTTGTCTCTAATAAAATCCAAAATACCTTCTTTCTCAACAACATCCCCAGAAGCCTTAATCAAAACATTATTTACCATAACAAAAACCATGCATATCATTATATAAAGAATTGTAAATTCAGAAATCATGCCACCCTAAACCTTAGATCACCAAATCACCTACTGGTAAAAACCCTGATTTTTAAGAGCCAGTATCTCCAACAAGAATTCCTAACTAGAAAGTTTCAGGAAATAAATGCAATAAACCCTGTCACTTGTTGTTTTTGTTGTTTCATCATAATTATCAGCATTACTTATTACTAAACTAACCTTATCGCTATCATCCGCACTAAGTAAATTTAACACAAAATATGAATCAGAAACTTTTCTGCTGACTCCATTCTTTGATTTTATAATTTTTATTGCTGCAATATGAGAATTTTTAAAAAAGTTTTTATATTTTTGGATAGTTAGTCAATTTTTCAAAAATACCCAATTATCCCCTCCCATAGACCACGAATCATACGCACTCTTATCATTAGGTATTTCCGAACTCCCAATAAACCGCCTCTCCCAATCATCCCCACATATCAAAGGATTCTGATTCCGTTCTCTCGCAGATATAATAAACTCCTCTCTCGAACCAACACCCCTCTTCCGATATTCAGAAAACACACTATCGTCAACCAATTCAAAAAAGGACACGAGCTGATTATCCGAATTAGGATTAACCGTAACGGCTATCTCTCCATCATTGCCCGGACTAATCACTCCCAAAAATTCCCCGCCATAAACCTTACTCCCCAAACTAATATTCTTTTGAAGAACAACATGAAAAAACCCAAACAAAATATTAGGCCATTTATCGGACTTCAAAATAAACTGATACTCCCTATCCCTAAACATATTCTCCGCAGAACGTATATCGACGATAGTTCCCGAAACAGGAGCAAAATATCTCACCACAGGCCAATCCCCCTTCGAAACCTTCCCCTCATGATATCTGGACCAAAACGCATCGTCGATTCCTTTAATCATAAAATAATACTTCATACTCCTACACACCCCAGTTTCATTAAACCCGCTACTAAAATCGTGCCCATATCCAGAACGAAATTTCGAAATCTTAAAAATCTTATCCAACTCAATAAAATTATGATGAACAATCTCTGGAAGATGAGAGAGATTTATTACTGCAACAGATGCACTTAAACCACTCTGCAACTCTGAAACAGAGGCATTATCAATACTATTATTCTTCGGAAGACTAACTAATTTTGTCTTATCCTCATTGACCAGATGATGCAAAAATCCAAAAATGAAAAATGAAAAAACAACCACAAACAACCACAGCCACCACTTCTTCATAAAAAATCAAGCCAACCCTCCTTTAATTAATTTCTGAAATATATATGAAAATAACTCTACCCTGAAACCGAAAAGACACAAACTTTATAAGAAAATATTCCCTACTTATTTTGACCTGCTTATTTTTTAGTCATAGATTATAAGTCAATTTTATAACGATTTTACCAGAATCATATAGTTAAAAGTGTACTCAATTAATACTAATTATCATCCACAGCCCCCTCACCCACTAACTTTAAAAACCCAAATTTACATCAATTACAATGGCAGAGCTAAAAAAACCAACATGGGTTAAAATGAAAGAACCAGAACTAAAAAAAACAATTCTAGAACTCTCAGAAAAATATGCACCATCTCAAATCGGAATAATCCTACGAGACCAATACGGAATTCCAACAACAAAAATCTTCGGTAAAAAATTAAAGGAATATATGCAAGAGCTAGGAATAGAAAGAAATGAAGATCTTGAAAATGCAGAAAAAAAAGTAACAGGATTAAAAGAGCATCTAAAAAACAACATAACAGACCGAAGTGCAAAACACAAACTACAACACGCACAGTCTAGATTAAATATCATCAAGAAATACTTCGGAATCCCAATCAGGAATAGAAAGAAAAAGAAATAAATCTAAAACATTTTAATTTAATCTAATCACAATCCAAATATTTCACTCTACAATTAATATAAAATAAAAATTTTACCTCATAAATCTTTATAAGGGAACAAAATTTCTTTGTATATGCTAAAAGAGATTGATACCTTTACCAGAGAATTCCTCAAATTCTCAAAAAACAAACCAATAAGAATCATATCCCATCACGACACCGACGGCATAACTTCAGCCGCAATCCTCGCGAAAACATTCTCAAGACTCGATAAGAAATTCTCGATACGAATAGTTAAAGGATTAGAAGACTCTATCCTTAAGGAAGAAATAGCAAGACAACCAAACGAAGTTCTCCTATTTTCAGACTTAGCCTCATCCAATTTAGACCATTTCAAAGATTTAGAACAACCAGTATTTATATTAGACCATCATGAACTAGATAAAAATAAGGTTAACAAAAACACAAAAATAATCAACCCGCATTTAACCCTAAATCCAGAAAAGAACAAGGCAACAGGGGCAGGAATTTGTTATCTATTCGCAAAAACAATCTCCCCAGACAATCAAGATCTTTCATCCTTAGCAATAATTGGACTAATCGGAGATCGTCACGAAACAAACTTATCTAAAATAAATCAACAAATAATCAACGAAGCACAAGATCTCAAAATAAAAAAAGGTATAGCAATATATCCTTCAACAAGACCACTACGCCGAGCATTAGAATGGTCAACCTCCCCATATATCCCAGGAGTTACAGGTTCCGGTCCAGGAGCAATGGAAATCCTAAGAGAAACCGGAATACCTTACGAAAAAACCCTAATGGAACTATCCGACGAAGAAATGTCAAAACTAATAACCGCAATAATGATAAGACGAGCCCAACATAACAAACCAGAAGACATCTTAGGAAATCTCTACATCCTAAAATTCTTCAACACAAAAGAAGACGTCCGAGAAATTTCAACCCTAATCAACGCATGCTCAAGACTAAAGAGATCAGACATTGCAATCTCATACTGCCTAGAAAGCGAATCCGCAAAAACACGGGCATTAGATATCTACACAAAATACAAACAAGAATTAGTCTCAGGATTAAAAGTTGCAGAAAAAATGGACAAAATTAAAGGAAAAGGATTCGTTATTCTAAACGCCAAGAACGAAATAAAAGATGCAATAGTCGGAACAATCTGCTCAATGCTTTCAAGTTCTCCCAAATACGAAGAAGGAACAATCCTTATCGGAATGGCATACAATAAAGACAAAATAAAAGTTTCAGCTAGAATAGTAGGGCACGAAGGAAGAAATCTAAAAGAAGTTTTGGAAAAAACTATAATAACATTCAGAGAGGCAAACCCAGAAACCTCAGCAGAAGTCGGAGGACATTGTTCTGCAGCAGGATGTTTAATAGAAAGAAATAAAGAATCCTCTTTTATTGACACTTTGAAAAAAGAATTAGAAGTTGAGATTGTTAAAGTATAATCTTAATACCTCAAATTGCCACTAAAATAGTTCTGAGCTTCAGAAAAATCATCCGGACAAATAATCCTATCTTCTGGAAACACCTTAACTATCTGCCCCTCCTCAACTTTTGCAACTTCTATCTCTTTCTGTTTACTGTAAAACTCCTCCACTGTCATCTTAGAATTAAATTTAATCCTCTCTCCAGAAGAAACCAAATATATAGAAATATCATTTTCCCCACGCATCAAATCAACCCTCAATACATCTTTTCTCAACTTCTCAATATGTTTTCTTTTGTCCTCCTCAACCAAACCCTCATGCACTATATAAAAATCGCCCCATTTCAGCCCAAGCACCTCACTCTCCGCCAACGACGCCCTCAGCCCATCATCATAATCAGAATTATTTAACCCATGATACATATCAGAAAAACTCTCCTTCATATTATCATAAAGTCTAATTAACACCTCTAAACTTTTAGCTTTCCCCATACAGTCAAAAGCAATCACATATATAAAAACATTTATACATTTAATTACAACAATTAAAACCATACCTACAAAATATTCCCACAAACAATTCTAATTCTTAACAGGTTTAGACAAAATATTCTTCCAACGAAATATAAACCACTAAGAATTATTAATACAAGCCGAAACAAATCCCTTGAATAATGGCGCCGGTTTTAATAAAGAACTCTTTAATTCAGGATGAGCCTGTGTAGCGACAAAATAAGGATGATTCTTTAACTCAATAAACTCAACTAAAGTCCCATCCGGAGAAATTCCACTCAAAATTAAACCTTTTCTTTCCAGCGTCTCATGATATTTAGGATTAACTTCAAATCGGTGTCGGTGTCTCTCACTAACTTCATCAGCCCCATATAAATTAAAAACCTTCGTTCCCTCCTTGATATATGCAGTATAAGCACCAAGTCTCATAGTTCCACCTTTATTCTCAATATTCTTTTGGCTTTCCATGATATCAACAACAGGGTGTTCGCAGCCCTTATCAACTTCAGTACTATTAGCATCCTTTAGCCCGCAAATATCTCGAGCAAATTCAATCACGGCCATCTGTAGCCCGTAACAAATTCCCAAAAAAGGGACTCCATTTTTTCGGCAATATCTCACAACATCAATTTTCCCCTCAGTTCCACGAGAACCAAATCCACCAGGCACAATAACCCCATGAACTTCATCTAAAACATCAAGATTTCCTTCATCTGTATCAATCCACTTCACCCTAATCTTAACTCCCAAATTTGCCTCACAGTGTTTTAGCGCTTCAACAATACTAGCATAAGAGTCCTCTAATGATGTATATTTTCCAGCAATACCAACGATAACCTCTTTTGTTGCAGCTTCTTTTTTATCAATTAAACTTTTCCATTTTTTCAAATCAACATTAATAGGCATATTCAATTGACGAGCAATCAATTGAGACAATCCCTGCTCCTCAAAACTAAGCGGAATTTTATATACATCATCAACATCAACTCCGGTAAGAACTTTATCAAAATCCAAATTCCCAAATTTAGCAATCTTACTTCGAGTCCCTTTAGTCAACATCTCACTACAACGAGCAATCACAATATCAGGATTAATCCCCTTTTGCCTAAGTAAATTCACACTTTGCTGTGTTGGTTTAGATTTTTGTTCATCAACCCCGTGTGGAATCGGTACATAAGTTAGATGTATAAATAAAATATTTTCTCTTCCAACCTTTCTAGCCAAACTCCTAATCGCGTCAAGGTATAACTCATTTTCCATGTCCCCAATAGTTCCACCAACTTCAATCAACAAAACATCCGCGCCTGATTCCTTTCCAACTTTCAAAAAATGATCTTTAATAAAATTGGAAACATGCGGAATCATTTGTACAGTTTTTCCCAAATAATCTCCCTTTCTTTCTTTCTTTCTAATCTCATCAAAAACTCTCCCCATCGTCAAATTCCAGTCACCATTACAAATCACATCCAAAAATCTTTCATAATGTCCAAAATCCATATCAACCTCTCCCCCATCATCTAAAACAAAAACTTCTCCATGTTCCAAGGGATTCATAGTACCAGGATCAACATTCAAATAGCCATCACATTTAACTGGAACAACTTTATAAGAAGACGATAAAATATTTCCTATACTAGCCATGGCAATTCCCTTCCCTAAACCAAAAAGAACGCCACCAGTCACTACGATATATTTTCTTTGCATACCCCCAAAAACTAGAACCTACTTTTAAATAATATTATGCTAAAGTATATATATATACCCATAGGCAACAAACCCTATTCTGGCACCATACCAAAGTTTAAAAACCAAACTCCTCATCAAATTAGATGGAACAAAAAGGAAAATTCATAAAAGTGAAATGCTCTAAATGCAAGGAATCACAGACAATTTTCGGGAAAGCCTCCACAAAAGTTAGATGTCTCGGATGCAACGCAGTCCTAGCTATACCTTCATCTGGAAAGGCCAAAATACGAGCGAAAGTAGAAGAAGTCTTATAAAAGATTTAAATAAACAACTATCTTAATAAAATAATGAAATTAAATCAATGCAAAGAATTGAAAAAGAAATTTTCTAATTCTAAGAAATTTCTTTTTCTAAAAAAAGGGGACCAATGAAAGAAGGTGATTTAATACTTTGTAAAGTAAAGAAAATAACAAACACAATCATATTCGTAGAAATGCCAAATAGCCAAGAAGGAACTATTATATCATCAGAAATTGCGGCAGGAAGAATAAAATTAATGCGTCAATATGTTGTGCCAAATAAGCAAATTGTATGTAAAATTCTAAAAATAGAAGGAGACAATGTGCATCTAAGTCTTCGAAGAGTAAACTCAAAAGAAAAGAAAGAGGTAATGCAAAAATTCAAACATGCCCAAGCAATAAATGTAGCATTTAAACAGATTCTAAAAGAAAAAGAACATAAAATCACAGAAGTAATATTAAAAGACTATGCAAATTTAAACGAATTTGTAATATCAGCAAGAACAAATCCAGAGTTAATACAAAAATATATTCCAAAAGAAAATCAAGAAACAATAGAAAAAATAATAAATAAAAAAAGGAAAAATGAGCAACTCAAGCAAAATATAAAAATAAAATGTCTAGAAAATGATGGGTTGACAAGAATAAAAAAAATTTTCGATTTAAAAAATGATAACATAAAAGTGACTTACATCTCTGCAGGAAAATTTTTCCTAAAACTAACAGTAGAAGATTTTAAGACAGGTAAAAAGGAAATGAATGATATATTAGAGGACTTAGAAAGAAAGGCAAAAGAAAATAATTGCGAATTCTTTGCGACCGAAGACAAATGAAATTAAATCAAAACAACTCATGGAATTAAAAAAATGCTCCCAATGCAATATTTATACACTCAAAGACACATGTATTAAGTGTTCTAAAAAAACCAAATCAGTAAGCTACATCTTCCAAAAAATCAAAAACGCTCCTCCAAGGTCTGCCCCATTTAAACGAAGATAATTAGATTATTGAAAATAGAACCGGGACACCTAATCTAACTTGTAATTTTTAAAAAATTAACCTCATTTTTAACCTTCTCCATATCTGCTTCCCATAAGGGTGTTAATTTAGTCCTATTATAGATAATTGCAGCTGGATGGAATAGAGGAATTAATTTTAAACTCACTCCATCAATCTCAATCTCTTTAACAGAGCCATGGACCTGCGTAATTCCAGGCTGTCCTTTCATCAAATCTACTTTCCCCGAAGATAAAAAAAACTTTGTTGCATAATTACCCAAGGAGCAAACAACCTTAGGTTTCATCTCTTTAATTTGCTTCAATAACCACGGAGTATGTATCTTAATTTCCTCAGGCAAAGGATCCCTATTCTCGGGAGGCCTACATTTCAATATGTTGGCGATATAAACATCATCCAAATTCAACCCAACTTTTTCAAGCAACTTATCCAAATTCTTTCCCGCCGCACCAACAAACGGGAACCCCTGTTCGTCCTCGTTTTTACCAGGAGCCTCTCCCACAAACAAAATATCCGCCCTAGGGTTGCCTTTCCCGACGACGAAATTCGTGCAATCTCTAAATAATTGCGTTCGCTTAACAAAAGCAGCCTCTAAAAAATTAAATTCATCGGAAGTTTTATTCGACCCCATAAAAAGTCCAACCATCAAACCTTAATAAAGCTACTCAAATAAAAACAACCCTAAAAACCTATACTCATAAAATTTTACAGAAAACAAATCACTATACAGCCCTATCCCTCAACTCTTCCTGACTAGGCCGAGGAAAAAGAGGACTCTCGAGAAAATATTCAAGCCAATTATTTTCATTCAAAGAAACATACATCCTGTTAGAAGAAAGCATAAGCCCCTTAGCAAAACCCTCTAATCCCGCACGAGCAACATCTATATTATCACTACCATTAACCACATTCAGAACAAACTCATCATCCCTATTTTTTCCATATTTAAAATTAACAGAAAATTCGGTATCACTATTGTTAGAGAATATTCCATTAATATAGCCAACGCCAACCTCTCCAAAGTTATATTTTTCTGTATATGTCGCTATCTCCATCTATACAAGAAATAAATCATCATTTATATTTTATGTATATAAATTAAAATATATATTATCATAAGATAATAATCTCCATTCATAACCCGCACCTCAATTCTAAAACAACTCCTCATAAAAATACCAACAAAAACCCCCAAAACCAAAAGTTGCACCACCCAACCAATCCACATTAAAGTTTATTGCATATAGGAACAGCGAAAACCAATATCTAAAGCCGAAAACGATGGAGGATGCCCCAAAAACAAAGCCAAGACACCAGCAATATCCCCATTAGCCCAAAAACCCCCGCGTAAAAAAGCATGATTTTTAACAAACCAAATAGCACTATCGTAAGTATAAACCTTACCAACACCTTGAGTGGAATTATACAACAAATTTGATAATTTGAAATAATTATAACCACTAATTGAAGTCCATTCATGAAAAACATTGGACTGACCACCCAAACTACCATCTGCACCCAATAATGTATTATTATCCCACTCTTCAACATTGCCGGAGAAATCCCATATAACTCCACCATTGGATAAAGTCAAAGTTCTTCTTTGATTACTTGATGCAGTATTACCAGTTCCATAATAGCCATCATTATCATTTATTGATGCGTTTAAAGCATTACTAGGAACACCATCATTATGACCCGAATAAATCCAATCACTTCCAACAACATTTGAATTCCAATTACTTGGGACTTGTTCAATTTCACGAGCAATAGTCATCCATTCAGGATCAGTTATTAAATGATATCCTGCACCTAACTTGGAACAAACAATTCTTGCATCAGTTTGATTAATACTAGCCCACGGACTTAATGTAGCTTGGGATGTGGCTACTCCACCAACATTTTTTGCCTCATATTTCATAACACAAAAATCCACGATACTTAAACTAGGATTTCCTGAAACAAATAAATAATTTGTCGGACAAACTATATTTTGAGCAGTTCTTTGAGTTGTGCCAGAATAAGAAGAAGAAATCCAAACACCAAAACCAATTATTATAAAAATTGCAGCTATGAATAATAAAGCAGTTGCTATAACAGCAGAAGCCACTCCCTTCTTATTAAATATATATTTTTTTAGATTAAACATTTTATATTATAATTAAAAATATTTAATAGAATTTATATTGTTTTCTATTATTAATCAATCATAAAGTTAGATTTAATAAAAAAAATTGCAGGGGAAAATTCATATTTAGCCAGAATCCTGAGACCCTAAAAATCTAACTACCCACCAAAAACCAAAAATTGCATCACTAACCAAACCCTACTAAAACCCAAAAGAGCATAACAGCACCCCCAGCCACAAAGCACCACCCAACCCCCACCACCAACAATTTTAATTCTTAGCAGGTTTAGACAAGGCGGAAAGTCACGCAAGTGTGCACCCGCACATAAGCGTTCTTCCAACGCCGCACAAACCGCTAAGAATTAAAATTAAAGATCTATATCACGCAATCCGCCCGTCTCAATCATAAACACCGTCTCATTATCGGGCAAATCAGGGCTATCAATTAACTTACAAACCCTGGAATCCTTTTTTCCTCTTCGCAAATACATACGATAAGTACAGGCATGTCCAACAATATTCCCACCAATTGCTTTTGTAGGATCTCCAAACAATTGCGCAGGATCTGACATAACCTGATTAGTAACATAAACTGCAATGTTGCTTTGTTCAGCAACCTTCATTAAATTATGTAAATAACGATTCAATCTCTGCTGTCTATCCGCCAATTGTCCCCTACCAGAAAACTCTGCCCTAAAATGCGCCGTTAAAGAATCAATAATCATCAAACGAATCGGCTCACCCTCATTAATTAAATCCACCACTCTATCTAACAATAACATTTGATGATCACTATTAAAGGCCCGAGCAACCAAAATATTCTTCAAAACCTTATCTGCGTTGGCATCAATGCCCTCAGCAAATTGTCTAACTCTCTCTGGCCTAAAAGTCCCCTCAGTATCGATATAAACACATTTCCCATTCGCACCACCCTGCTCAATAGGCAACTGAACACCAACAGCTAAAGACAAAGCCAATTGAGTCTTACCAGAGCCAAAAGCCCCAAAAGCCTCAGTTATTGACTTAGTCTGAATACCTTTTCCTCCCAGAAGATTATCTACATTTTTAGATCCAGTAGTAATATGAAACAATTCCTTCCTTTTTTCTTCATGAGCCAGCCCATCCATAAAACCCATATCCATCATTTTACGAGAAGCCTGAATAGCCTTACGAGCAACAGCCTCACTCATGCCAGCAGTCTCACTTAACTGAGCCGGAGTCAAAACAGCAAGTCCCATTAATTCATAAATTCCAGCAGCTTCTAATTTTGCTACAGCTCCAGGACCAACTCCAGGAAGATCAATTAACTTTGGGGAATCATCTTTTTTCTTAGAAACCTTCTTAACTTTTTTCTTATCCTCATCAACCATATATCAAAATGCTAGTCCTCCTTTATAAGAATTTATATCATCCAAAACCATTTTTCAAAAACAACTGCGATAATAAGAAACAACCCAATAACGAATAAAATGTCTTCAATCCAAGACCCACTTCTGACAAATCCCCTAATCTTCCAAGAAAACGGCCAAAACAAACGAACTCCACCCCTAGTTAAACAATCTAAAAATAAATGAGAAATACCTCCTAAAAAAAATCCGAAACCAGCCCACAAATTTAAAATACCAATAATTAAACTCAAAAATAAACAACCAACCAAACTATGCAAAAAACCCCGATGTCTAAAAAACCAAGATAGAAACCAAAACTTATTTCCTATTTTACTCTTGCTTGAATCAATATCTAAAAAAATACTCCCAATTAAAATAAATAGAAGAATAAAAAAAGGTGCCTTAACAAAAAATATTAAAATCAGCCATACCAAAAATCCAAACACAATGTGCGTCCTGAATAACATCAAAAATAAAATAAAACTCGAGTTATAAAGATAATTATAAAAAAATTATCGTCGGAAACACAAAAATCTTTGAAAACAGCCCATTCCTCAAATAACAAATGGGAAAAAGAATTAAGATAACCACCATAATAATTCTATTACTATTTACATTTTCTACAATGATATTTTTTAATCACTATTCTCAAAGAATTACAGAGTTAATCATATTTAGCTCACAAGCAAACCAATTATAGTATAAATATATCCCCTTACCACAAACTTCACAATACCACCTAGAATAAAGATTATATAAATATTTAGCTTTTCTTATCTAATTCTTCAATTAACTTATCCACGTCAATCTTTTCAATACTACTAACAATAATCTCCAAATTATTAAATAGTTTATTCCTATTCACTCGTCCACTTAAATAAATCTCCGTCCCTAAAAAATCATCCCTAAAAGCAGTAGCCTTTTCTTCATCTTTCAAATCTTCTTCTGGAATTAAGGTATTAATCTGATCACTAAACATAACAACCCTCATACTATCAGTACCATCATCTAAAACAAAATTCAAAATAGCACGATCCTTCTTCTCCACAATCCCATGTTCAGCACACTTAAAAATTCCATCATCTCCCAACACTCCCTTCTTATTACAAGTAGGACAAACAGAATAAAACCTAGGCTGAAAAACCTGCACAACAACACCCCTATTCTTCACACTCATTCCCTGTCGAACATCACTTAAACTAACTTCAACCCCACCAACTGGAGCATCCTTAACCTCATCCATAACAATCTCACTCTTTTTCAACTCACCAAAACTAGAAAGATGAACCTCATTATCCCGAGTAGACCCATTCTTAATTTCAACAACATCTCCAACTTTAATACTATCATTCTCAAACATTTCAATATGATTAACATCCCATAAAACCACACGAGTGCTTCCACTATCATCAGCCAAAATAAAATTCATAACCTTCCCTTTCCTATCATTCTTCTCAAATTCATGAATAGGAAAAAGATTCATAACCTTCCCAATAACATTAACCTTTCTTAATCCGCCCATCAGCTCAGAAATCTTCAAATCTTCATCTTCAAAACTAATTCCTAACTCCGCAGCAATAATCTGAGCAGCGCCCTCTTTAGAAATTAACCCAGACAATTTAGCTTTCTTGGACTCAACCTTACTTTCAACATCACCGCGATCGAGACCAGCAGACCTAGCAATACGATCAATTAATAACTCATAATTTTTCATACATCAAAAAAACCAACTCACTATTTAAGTATTATTGAGATTAAGTCTACATCAAAAAAACTAGAAAAACTTACACTCTACCCAAGAATACCTACTGATAAACCAATAAATATTAATTATAAAACTTGCAACGTAAGTTTTATAAACCATTTTCAAGACATCTAACTATGAAATGTACAAGCTGCGGAAAAGAAACAACAAAAATTGTAAAATTCCCATGTCCAAAATGTAATAACGAAATACTACGTTGCGACAAATGCAGAAGTCTCTCAAATGAATATAAATGCGTAAAATGCGAACATAAAGGTCCATAAAAATGAAATTAAATCAAAAAGAATTTTTGGAAGGTAATTTTTTCTACTTCCAGAGAATTTCTTTTTTCTAAAAAGAAAAAGCATATGGCAACAGCAGGAATGCAATTTAAGATAATGCCCGAAAGTTTAGAAACAGATTTGGAACAACTTAAATCAAATCTAAAAAAAGCAACAGAATCTTTCGAATCTGGAGTTTTTAATGAAGCAAAAGAAGAACCCATAGCATTCGGATTAAAAGCCCTAATTGTAACAATAGCACTTTCAGAAGATGAAGAATCCGACGAAGTAGAAAAAGCATTCAGTGAAATAGAGGGCGTATCCTCAGTAGAACTAATCGATTACCGAAGAGTGGTCGGATAAACCTTCAAAAAACTTTATAACTTCTCATAACCTAAAATAATCATGCCAATCACAGAAGAAGAAGCCTCCAAAATAAAAAAACAACTCCTAACTCAATTAGATAACTTCCCAGAAGAAAAAAGAGCTCAAATTTCAGAGCAAATCAACTCAATGACAACAGAGCAAATAGAATCATTCATTAAACAAAACAACCTAAAACATCTTGGAGGACAATGTATATTTTGTTCAATAACTTCCGAGCAAACCCCCTCTTACAAAATAGCCGAAGACTCCGACTACATAGCAATCCTAGAACTCAACCCCCTAAGCAAAGGACACTCTCTAATTATCCCAAAAGAACACCTAGATAAAGTCCCAGAATCAGCAGACAAAATCACACAAGAAGTTGCAAGAAAAATAAAAGATAAATTCTCACCTCAAGAAGTAAAAATCAATGAACTAAAAATCATGGACCACGCTCTATTAGAAATCGTCCCAATCTATGGGAATGAAACAGAAAAACACCAAGCTTCAGAAGAAGAATTAAAAACACTTCAGGAAGAAATACTAAAAGTTCAAAAAATAGAAACCCCAAAAGAAGAGGAAAAGCCAACACAAGAAGAAATCCCAATATTACCTCCAAGAATCCCTTAGCATTATCTAAAAAATAATCCCAAAAACCAACTTCTCAAAAATACATAACCCAAAAACGCAATCAAAAATGCTGGGACAAAAGGCAAGCCCTCTTTAATTAAAACCTTTTTTTTCCCTTTCAACAACTCCACATCTCTCAAACTCAAACCATCCCAATTGGCCTTAATAGTCTTCCCTTTAATTTTAATATCTTCAATCAACCAATCTCCCTCCCGAAGCTCCATCCCAGAAACTTCCCGAACCATAGAAACATTTTCTAAACTTTTAGCAAACACAAATAAAAAAGGAAAAATAAATATCAAAATACCCATCAAAAAAAACAAAAAATTAAGAAAACCAAACAACATTAAAATAATACCCACAACTCCCGCAGCAGCCAACATCCAATTACCCTTTGCCAATTTCTTTATTTCTTTATTGACATTATCCCTATTTTTCCACCATAAAACAAAAGAATAGAACCAGCCATAAATAGAACCAGCAACCATCAAAAAAAAGATAAACGTCCCAATATTAATCATAGACTCCCAAAACGTAACACCAACAAAAAAGGCCACCATGGCAAACAATAGTTTCGCATCACCCCCAGCAAAAATCCTACCATAATAAAATAAATTCATAATCCCAAACATAACAACCATCAAAAAACCAACATGAAATAACACATCAAAATCTCCAGCCGAAATAGCACCATAAAAAATATATGTCAAACCAGAAACCAATAAAAATAAATTCAACCAATTGTCAACTTCACGCCGCCTCAAATCCTGTAAGCCAGCAACAATAATTCCTCCCAAGAATAACCAAAACAAAAAAGGGTCTGCCCCAATCAATAATCTAAATGAATCTATGAGAGTTCCCAGCTCCATCTATTCATTCTCCCGATTAATTAAATTGACGATAAAAATAAAAATAGATGCTATAAGCCCCACCGCAGACAACGACATATCAAAAACACTAAAATAACCACCATTATAACTTCTTAAAAAAATCAGCAACAAAATAGAATAATTAATAATATTACCCAGCCAATCTAAAAAATATCTATCCATCAAACTATAAACAAAGCTCTAATAATGCCATAAATCAGAAGCCCTAAGGCAACTAGACCAATACTAACAGCAAGATAATTTAACCACTTCAAAACCTCTTTATTCATAAACTAAAAACTCAATCATTTTATTTAAAACTTCCTCTTTTTTCGCCCACCCATTCCAACCTTTTTCTCAACAATTAATTTACCCATTTTATCCCTCTTCCCTCCACTTTCTTCTTCAACATTAGCAGTCCGAAATTTTCCTCCACGCTTATATCCCCGAGCAAGTCGCTTCCTCTTCAAATCCCCCTTCGTCTTACGCTTATCAATTCCTCCAAAATCCATCAATCACTCTCCTCTATAATAAAATTACTTCCAACCTTGCTAATTAAATATTCCCTCTTAAACTCATAACCAAATTCTATAGGAAAATTAACACTACTCCAACTTCCAGAACTAAGAGACAAACTTTTATCAACCTTCCCTCTAGTAAACCGCAATTTACCTCCGCTCATTCTAATTTCACGATAAACAACATTTTTAAAAAAAGAATCCTTAAGAGCATCATCCCACAAATCCGAACTCTCTTTATTTACCACTACGTTCCGCAATAAAAAACTCTTCATATCACTCGTTAAACCAGAAAGAAAATTCTTCCTAAATTCAGAAGCAAACTCATCAGACCCAAATTCGGAAGAAGTTTTCTCTAGACTCTTCCTTATTAAACTTTTTTCTCTCATTTCAAAAATGGTCAAATTATCTCGAAGTTCCAAAACAGGCAAAGGTGAGACCAAAGAAACCGCAAGCTTATCCTGTTGAACATTATATAAAGAAATAGATACCCCACACAAAAACAAGGTCATAATTACCATCCATAATGAAAATAATCCGCTTCCACCTCTTTTTCGCATTCCTCCATGAAAACTAACTTTTAACATCTGACAACTACCCTCCATATCCATTCTCCCGTAAAGCGACATCTAAACTTTCTCTCCCTGCAACCAAAAACCTAACTCTAGTTAAATTAACATAACGATTAGTGTAATTGAAAACGTTTCCAATCTCAACCTGACTCTCATTATAAATAACCATTCCGCCCTTAAAATCCGAAACAGTCTTAGCTAATCCTATACCATAAAAAACATAAAAAAATAAAATAATGGCAATGGCAATGGCAGCAGCAAACATGGCTAAAAAGCCCCCTAACTGAGCACGCTTTCCAAAATTAATCTTCATTTTTGATTAAAACCTCCATCTTAACTTTTCCCTTAATCCTATTGCCATTATTTATAACAAACACAGGATATTCAAAAACAAAATAGCCAGGATTATAATTTATAATTTTATCAACCGTCGAAACGGCATCCCCAGCAATAACCGCCCCAGTTAATTCATGAGTTTTACCAAATAAATCCCTAACCCAAAGTGCTCCGCTATCTCCCTGCTTTAATTTTTCAATCTTTTCGCCCTTGTCATCCATTACATCAACACCAACATAAAATCTATCTGAGCTAGAAAACCCGCAATAAACCATAATCTCATCCCTATCAACCCTCCCAATTCCATCCAAATTCAAAACCCCATTTCCAGCCAAACATTCACTCATCTCTCTAGCCAAAATACGAGCCTCAGCATCCCTAACATCAATATGATACTCATAAAAAAGAGCCGAAAGCGAAAACACACCCAACGCAATAACTGAAAGCAAAAGCATCTTAATAATCATTTGAATTCCCTCTCCTACCCCTGTCTCTCCTCGTTTATTTCTCATTTAATATACACCACAAATTTATCACCCTCGTCACTAACACTAACACTATGCCTAGAAAAATAAGGATAACCCTTAAATGAGGGAAACCCATCAACCTTAGCAAAAACCCTGCCATCATGAACCTCAATATTATCAACTAATCCCTTCAAATTAACCTTAGTAACCCCAAAACTCATCCCCACATCAGCAGAATCAATCAACAAGGCCAACTGTTTTTCCAAAACCTGTTGATGAACGTCACGCGAATTTACTCTTCCACTAACAGCCAACAAAAAAACCGCAAAGATAATCGCAACTAAAATAATATTAATAACAGAATTATTCAAAATTGAACCCTTCTTTTTCATTATGCGGGGATTCCCTCCCAAGATTCACAAAAATTTGCATTAAAACCTAAAGGTCCATCAAAAAACCTGTTTTTTATCTCATCAAAAGGAGAATTCTTCAAACCCCCTTGCTGAAAATAAAACAGATACGGAATATAATCTCCAATATCCAATTTTATAGAAGTAGTCACAATTCCATAATTAATTAATAAATCCCCCCGAGATATATTAAAAATCTCAGGAAGAGAGACATCGCTTAATTCTAAAGGATTATAATGCCCCTTATCAAACCCGTGTGGTGAGAAACTCGTTAACCCATTCAATTTATTATGAAGAATGGCTGAAGCAGCAGCATCCTTATCAACCCTAAATCTATTTTTAGATAAATTGAATTCTCTAGCAGCAGCAAAATTAAATGCTGAAAACTTTTTACCAGAATCTCTCAAATAAGAATAATAACTAAATCCTTGACTCATCTTTAAATTTAAGGCATCTCGAATATTAATTTTTATTTTATTTTGCTTAATATAATTCTTTGCTTCATCCGTAAAATGAATTCTAGCACACGGGACACAAGTAGATCTTACAATAATACTCCCATCTGTATAAATGGACGAAGGAAAAGCACTAGCATCCCCTTTATCAAAAAGAGACCAACATTCAGCCATACTTTCAGCAATAATCTTCTCAGCATTATGATTATCAATATCTCCCTTGTCAATAGTCTTAACATTTGTTTTACATTTCAGAGGAAATTCATTCTTAAAAGATTTAAAATCATAACCACCAAGCCGAGACTCTGGCAACAAACTTCGCAACTGAATACTCTGCCGACAAATCTCCCTATCTGCAGCATTACTACTCCAAACCTCATTAAAAATAAAATACAAACTAAGACTTAAAACCATCAATCCCAATATCAACGAAAAAATAATAGTATATTTATAATCACCTTTTTTATTAATTTTATTCATCATGACCTCTCCAGCCAAATAAACTTAATAAACCTAACCAAAAACCTTCGAAGCAATATGCCAAACCCCAAAAATAGCCGCAGCCAAAACCGCAATATAAATAATCCATTTCAAATCCTCATCCGCTGCAAGAGCCTGCCCTCTTTTATTCACCTTGTTCACAAAATTAACAAATGAAATATTTTTAATATTACTTTTATCTAATAGAAAAAACATATTTTCCCCCACTTTTAATTATAACTATGTTATTACTTTCATTAATAATCCAAGAACCACCCAAACCCTTCATGCCCCTAATCACAGGTAAATCCAAATTAGCACAATACTTACATAAAGTTCTTTCATCCTGCCAATAACAAACACAAATGATATTATTCCCTGATTTTTTAGAACTAGAAAAATCTCTACTTCCAACACCAAGAGTCTTATATAAAACACCCTCACCATAAGAAAGCTGCAAAGCATTCCCAAAATAAACCAAATAAAAATCTAAGTCATCATCTCCATTGTCTAATATGTAAAAACTAGCTGACTTAGAATTATCAGCCAAAGCAATATTCTCTTTTAACTGCTCAAAATAAGACTCCGCAATCTTATCTGCCTCACTATAAACTGGAGCAAAAAGCTTCGTAACCAAAACAACAATTAAAATTACTACACTAACCCCAATAATCACCTCAAAAGAAGCATTAGTTAACAAATCCCCTTTTTTATTATTCATTTGCATTTTGATTTAAGAAACTGACCAACTAAATATCCTCTATATCCTTTTTTAAAATAATCTTCAGGCATCTTATAATTTAATTCATCACCTTCATCCACCCAACTAGTTACATAACTACCTTTCCTTAATCCAGAACCAACAAGAGAAGTGTGAGAAGAAACTAAAGACAGAGGATAATTTCTTAAATGAACAGCTTCATTAACTAATTTTTCATAAGCATTAAATCTCAATCCATACCTCTTCTCTTTAGACCCAGAACTAATACTAATAACATAACCGAGCTTAGACCATTCAATTCCCAAAATAAATTTGTCTTCATCAATATTAAAACTTTTACCATCAACAAAAGATTTAAGATTAGATACATCTTCATCACTCAAAACCGATTCTTTAATCATCTCTTTCTTAATATTAGAAAATTCCCTTTTAAGTCTATCAAGCTCACCAGAATCGTCAAGCTCTATATTAGTTCCTCCAACTAATTCATTAATTGGCCTCCATACTCCTTCCACTTTAAAACCACTTCTAGCCTTCTCAATATATTCTTTAGTAGGGACATTTTCCCCTATACTCTCAACGCCTCTAATTTCTGGCGCACTCTCCTTAAAAAAAACATGGTCATCATACATTGTATCTACCCTACTTTTAAATAAACTCAAAGCATAATCGTCACTAATTCCATTATATATCACCTTATTGCCTTCTCGAACAACCCATACTCCATTCCTCCAAATAGCAAAAACATCTTTTCCTATCCCAACCCCATCACCATATAAAACAAAACTCTTCGTAACCATTTTATTATAAATCTCTCTCACAGGACCCTCGTCCAAAATATTAGTAGCACCATTATATAATTCCCAACGAAACTTTACTTTAAACATCTCTTTAGGTGAAAGATCATACTCCACCCATTCCCCTTTTTCAAATCTTTCAAAAGCTCCCTCTTTAACTCTGTATTCTCCCAAATCAGCTCCACTAATATTACAAACATTATCACACCCATAATTTATAACCACATCAGAATTAGAATCCAATCCCAATTCTTTTAAAAATTTAGGCCCTCCATCTATCCCAGCAACACTCGCAACATAACAATTATTATAAGGACTATTTCCCAGCCCAAATCTAGACGAAACATCTTTCAACATAAAAACGGCATCATCAAACTTCTGCCCCAAATTCTTAATCAACGGATTCAATCCATGAGTAGTCACCCCATAAATAACCAATACCAACAGCAATACCAATAAAATAATATTTAACAACTTACCAATAGTCCAATTAACAGCCCCAACTTTACCTAAACCCCGTAGTCCATAATCTTTCATTTCGACAAAAAAGGGAAAACTTTTTTTCACCCCCCAAACCTCAAAATATTCTTAATCCCTTCAATCAGTCCTCCACCCTTAGTACTAAACATAATAAATACCCCAACCATAATAATCAATACAATAACAAAAATCAAAATCTTCACAATCTCCTCCATTTCCATATTATCTTATATCACCTATAAAAATAAACAAAAACTAAATTAATAAACATTCCTAAAATAATTTAACTAAGCTTTTGGAGTAGATTTAAGCGGATAATTTCCAGCTGGACAACCCATAGAACATACAGGAATCTTTACCGTCCCATTTTCAAGAGCCTTACAGGAACCCTTTTCCCAATAACTACTATTATAATTTACCGTCCTTTCTTGAACACAATAAGCATTAACTCCACCACTACAAGCTAAAGCACAAGCCTGAGTAATTGTGTCAACATTAGACCCCCCCCCACCATATGCAGTAACCTTACTCCATAAATTATTCCAACCACTAGCAAACCCAAAAATCAAAAAAACCAGAACAGCAATTCCCAAAACAATCGCAATAATAGTCCCAAGCGTCATCTGCTGTCCTTTTTTATTAACCATCTATGCCACCCCCGTCAATAATAACATAGAAAGCAAAACAGATATTGCCCCAGTTATAACCAACAATTTATACTTCTTAAACAAAATCGGCAATAAATTTATAACAACAATCATAATACCTATTACCAAATATGATTCTATCATCCTATAAACCCTTCTGAATAACTAATTTAACTAATTCAAGCATCAACCCCACGCTTGTAACCAAACTCCCCAAATTCACCATATCAAGAGAAATTATAACTCCGCCACAAATCACAATAAGCCCAAAAATAACATTCAGTAAATCCATCTGCCCAGATTTATTCATCCTCTTCATACAATATATAATAATCTTTTATTTATAAAACTTCCTCATATCTGAAATAACACATAGACACACAACTAATCCATTATCTATGTAAGCCCAGCGAGTGCAACGGCTCCAATAATAGTCAACCCAATAATAGCCCCTGCCGCGACAACTAAATACAAAACCATAGAAACCTTCAAGTTCTTTCCAGTCTCCGAGGTCACAGCAACAGGGTCACGTCCACTCTTAATAGTAACCAAAGTAGAAGTCAAAATAAAAACAACCTCAATCAAATAAACACCGACAATAATCTGTAACCAATAAGTCGGAATCATTTTCGAAACATCAAAAATAGATAAAATCCCTTCAATCCCTCCGGTCGCCCCAATAGCACCACCACTCAATGACCCAGAAGCAAACATTTCACTCAAAGCTCCAAGAATAGTAGTAATCATCCCAGACAAACCGACAATAATACCAGACAACAAAGGAGCCAAAAAAGTCATATTAGATTTCATATCTGAAATAATATCTGCCAACAAATCATTCAACCTATCATCAATTTTTTTAATATTTTTAATATAATCACTAATTGACATTAAACTTCGAGCCGCAACTTGTAAACCCTTCTTCACAGACTCAGTCAAAACCTTCATAGAAGTAGCAACCAATTGCGAAGGATAAAAAACAACAGCACCACGTTTAGGATCAAAAAGCGCCCTATCAAGACTCATTCCAAGAGAACCAATGTTTTCATTTACAATCCTAAAAAACCCCTCAGTAGCAGTACCCTTCACACTTTCAGCAACTTTAACAAAAGCAATTTCTGCTGGACTCCCATCTCCAATACGATTTCCCAATTGGAATAAAGAAGAAACAAACTCCTTCTCCACTTCTTTATATTTATTCCTAGTAATCAAAATTTCTTCCGTCCGAATTTTAGCTCCTACGACAAAAACAATAGCAATAGAAGCGGGAATAAACAAACTAAGCAACAATGCCCCCGAACCAAACGGGCCACTCAAACCACCAGCGCTATCAGTCAAAATACCAAACACGCCCCCCCCTCCCAAAAAACCCAATCCTAATTGAGACCAAGCATAATCCCGAGTTGTCCCAAGCCAAACAGGAATAGCGGTATAACGCCATAAAAACGGAATCAAGCCCAAAATAAAAAATGGGAATGCCAAAACCACTCCTTTCCAATACCCAGCATTACTCATATATTTACTATACAATGGATTTTTAGACAACAACCCACTCTCTCCATAACCACCAGGTCGTTTCATCATAACCTTCTCAGTTAAAATCAAAACCATGAACGGCACCAATACATTAAAAATTAACAGCACATGATACCACCGTATAGCACCTCCAAGCATAGTCGAAGCCAATGGTAAAATAGCCAAAGCCAGAGTCGGCAAAACGATTCCCAACATATAAACATTAGTTAAAGGGGCCTTAGCTTCATGGGTATATTTTAACATTTTGTCATAAACCCCATCCAGAATAACTTGCAAACTCTTCTCTAAAGTAGCAATTCTACGAGCAAAATCCGGTTCATACAAACTAGACTCAATCAAATGAAACGCCTCAACAAACTCCAAACTATAATCCTTCCACCTTAATAAATAATTATCCACAGACTCCTTAATAGTAGAAAACTTCCCAATCTCAACATCCCAAAAGATTTTTCGAAAATCCAAACTTAATGGTGCTCTCAAATGTTGACTTGCAAACTCAACAGCCTTTTCAAAATTACTTGTATGCTTCATATAAATCACAATATATAAAATAGCTGGCACCATCTCAGCAGAAGCATTCAGTCGCCAACGCATAGCCAATCGTTCTGGAGTTTTTGAGGAATAAAAAAATAAAAAAATCGCCGACAAAAAAACAAGAAATAAAAACATCATAGAAAAAACACCAGTCAACAGCCACAAGGCAACAAAAAAAGCAATCCCTCCAAATAACGTAGAAAATAACAACATAGTAGAAAAAACAACAACCTCACTGGCAGTTATATTTAAATGAGCAATATCAATCGCATTATCAATCCGCTTCTTATCCTTATCCCCAACTTTAATCTTAAATATATTGCCCACAGACTTACACCATCTTTCATATTGCGAAAACTCTGGCACCATTTCCGCTTTAAATTTTCCATAACTTTTACCAAACTTTTTATCAGACTGCTCATTAAACCCTTTCATCTGACGCTCAATTTTCGCGCCATATTTATCCAGAATATCCTCAGTATTTGCCATCCATCACCTCAATAAAACCAAAACAACAATACTCTTAAACTTTCTCCTAATAAAAATAAAACTCTCAAATCTTAACCATGCGTAATAAATTAGCATTAGTGACTACAGTTATTGAAGACAAAGCCATAGCAATCTCCGCAAAAACAGGATTCAACACCCCGCCAATCGCCAAGGGAATAGCAACAACATTATAAGCAAACGCCCAAAATAAATTTTGTTTAATCTTCTTAAAAGTTGCATTAGACAAATTAATCGCTTCAACAAACCCATCAAACTACCCTTCACTAAAACAATATCTCCAGCCTCAATAGCAATATCAGTTCCAGCCCCCATGGCTATTCCCACATTAGCCTCCTTCAAAGCAGGGCATCCTTAACACCATCCCCGACAAAAGCATTCATTCCCCTTCTCTGCAACTCACGAACCCTCCTCAATTTATCCTCTGGCATAACTCCACTCAAAACCTCTCCAATCCCAACCTGTCCAGCAATCGCCTTAGCCGTAACCTCATTATCCCCCGTAATCATAACCGTCTTAAAACCCATCTTATTCAAAATACGAACATATCTATCCAAATCAACTCCTTTCAAAATCAACGATATATTAATATTTTTCATAACTAAAATAGTAGCATCAGCCTTTTGTGAATTCGCAGCCGAAACATCATCATAAATCCCCAACTCACTTTCATAAATCGTAGAAATTTCAGTAGGTATTATATCACTAGCACCAACCAACGACATCATGTCGCCATCGACAGTAACACCAACAAGCTGAAAACCATTATACGTAAACAGAATCAACATAAAAAATCCAATCACAATCACAATTTTTCCTGCACTTCCTAGCCCGAATTCTTTTTACTCATAAACTCCTCCTTTCAAATTTTTTGAAACAATAAAATTTGATTAATGGTTTCCTGAACTTTCTTTCGAAAATTTCATATTTCATAATACTTTCAAAATATCTCCTTATTAAACAATTATTAAACGGAAATCAAGAACCCCTTTCATAACACTTAAAAAGCCAAAACACTTCCCCAAAATATCTACATCTAAAAATGGCAAACATATTAATAACCCCAGCCTGGTTTTTTGATTACGCAATGATTTTCGAGCTAATTTTTGCAATTATAACACTAGCAGTTGGACTCTTCGCATTCAAAATATATAAACTCTCTCAACAACAATCAGTAAAACTCTTCGGAATCTCATTCATATTTATATCCCTACACTATTTTCTTCAATCCTTCCTTAATTTCTCAATTCTATCAACCCTCAATAGAAACATCTGCAATATAATGAAACTTAACAGCATCGAATCATTAAATATAATCGGCGCATACTCCCATATGTTTTTCTTCCTAATAGGATTAATAACTTTAACATATATGACACTAAAAATAAAAAATAAAACAATATATGCCCTGCTCCTAATACTACCTCTCACATCAATCATCTTAGCAGAAAATAAACTCTACATATTCTATGCAATGGCATCAATCCTATTGATATTTATCGCAATCCACTATCTCAAAAACTATCTCAAAAACAAACAAACCAAAACCCTTCTCATCCTAATAGCATTTATATTCCTTCTATTCGGAAACATTCACTTCCTAGTTTCCGTCAATCATGGAACTTATTATGTTATTGGACACTTCCTAGAATTAATCGCATACCTTCTTATTTTATTAAATTTCATACTAGTCCTAAAAAAATGACAAAAAAGAGAGACCGACTCGAAATAATTAGAGACATCCTTTTCACAATAGACAAAAAAAAGGGGGAAATCAAACCAACACACATACTCTATAAATCAAACCTTTCACATCAAATGATGAACGAATATCTAAAAGAACTAATATCTAAAAAATTCATCAAGGAAAATAAAAAGAAAAAAGGTAAAACATATTCTATAATTCAAAAAGGAAAAGATTATCTTAATCAATATAACCTAATCATAGACTTCACAGAATCATTCGGACTAAACTAAACAAGCACTTCTTCAAAACCGATATTGCCCAGCTTCGAACTTAAAACAAAATCATTTTTAGATCTTTACAAAATCAAAACATCTATACCCCACAAGTCGAGCCCCACCACGTCCTACACTAAAGGAAAATATCCCACTAATAAAAATAAAACTCTCAAATCTTATTCTGCTTCAAAGAATCCTCAATATCAAAAGAATAATCCTTCAAATTAACTCTCAACTTACAAAAAGCATCCCCCTTCCTCCAAGATAATTTCAAAACACTATCTCTAGACATATGTAATCTAAACTTACCATTAAATGCCGGATGAGCATTTCTAAACTTCATCAATTCAAACAACCTTTTAACAACGGGTCTTTGCATATTCTTTTCTATCTCTTTTATATTATAATAATGCCTATTAACATCTCTCCCATTTCTAGTTTCATTCAAAAGCTTAACATCATTTTTTCCAACAAAAAGTCCAACATAATATACCTGAGGAATACCAGGTAAAAAGAACTGAATAACCCTAGCACACAAATAAGCCTTATCGTTTTTTCCCAAGGCCGAATAATAAGTAGTATTAACTTGATAAATATCTACATTCTCCGAATTTTTTCCAGAAGCCTTAGCGGTAGAATTCCCGCCGTGTTTGTATATCATAGAAAGCGTCATATTCAACTCCCTTTTAGTCAGCAAGCCCTCAACATCCACAACCCCAAGTCCATCATGAGTATCTAAGGTAGTAAAACAATTATTAGGCCTAATTTTAATCCATTTTTTTAAGCGTCTTGAACTAGAACCAAACAATGTATAAAGAACCATCAATGGCAAAGCAAAATCATATGTATAATCTTCTCTTTTCGCAATCTTTTTCTGAAAATTATAATGACTATGAACTTCTGGCAACATTTTTACATCGTATTTTTTTAAGCTATCTCTAATGTCTTCAATTATATCATAACTTTTTGGCAAAAGAAAACAACTTGTCCCCTCTTTTTTTGCAATATATCCGACAGCATCTAATCTTATAACCTTAGCGCCATATCTTGCAAGTTTCTCAGAAGATTGATACATAATCTTTTTTGTTATATCCGAATTCCAATTTACATCAATTTGCCTAGAACTAAATGTGGTCCACAACTTCTTAACCGAGCCATCATTAAATCTATATTCTGAAAAAGGAGCAGAGAGCCTACGTAGATAAATCTTTTTAGTCAATCTAGAATTAGTATCAAATTTTTTAAAAACATCATTAGCCGACAAAAACAAATCTTTATATTTTGACTTGTCACATTTTTTTAAATAATCTTTAAAATACTTAGATTCTGAAGAAAGATGATTCGCCATTAAATCTACCATTAAATCATATTTAGAAGAAATCTTCTTAATATCTTTCCAGTCTCCAAATTTAGAATCTACCTCTAGGTGCGTCAAAGGACAAAATCCTCTATCTGCCGAAGAAGGATAAAAAGGAAGAATATGAATACCACCAATAGCATCCTTAATATAATTATCCAAAACAAAATTTAAATCTTTAAGATTCGAACCTAAAGAATCTGGATAAGTAATCAGTCCAACCTTATTATTTAATTTCATAAAATTCAATTGAAATTGCCTTTTTAAACTATAACATAACCTTATTTAATAAAAACGAAACAAAAACATCGCAAAAATATAAGCTCTACTCCTTCTCATAAAAACCCCAATAACACCTCCTCTTTAAAATTACTCAAATCCCCAACTTCTTACTCTCTTTTTCTAACCATCTTTTCCATTTTGGAAAAACCTGATCCGAAACAGGCAACCCAACATCCGCAACTACCTCATCACTAATCTGATGAAATGCATTATTGGATTTCACACTAAATTCACTCTCTAAAATTTCAGGCATATTCATCCTCTCAGCAAAATCCACAATCTCTTGCTTAATATTCGATCTCAAAACAACATTATCCCAAACCGCATCCCAATCCCCCGCCCAGCCCTTAACGTTAGAAGCAATCTCCTTCATTATCTCACTATCCCCATTAATCAAATCATCAGTTGGCACAATTTTATCTAACTTTACATCATACCTCATCAAATCAACAAAACCACCTTCTTTCAAAGGATCCTTCTCCCAATGTTTCCGAACCTCCGTAATAGATAAAACTCTTCTCCAGGAATGCAATCCATCAGCACTCTTAATTGGATTAGCAACAATAATCAAATCAGTCGCCTTAAATGAAGTAGCAGGAACACCTAAATCATTAACAACCCTGTCAAAAACTCCATAAGGACTAGCACCATGAATCGTACCCGCAACAACATTAGCTAAGGCCCCAACTCTCATCGCCTCATATAAAGCCTTGGCTTCACCAGAACGAATTTCTCCAACAATCAGACTAGAGTCCCCCAAACGCAAAGAAGCCCGAATTCCCTCCTCAGCTGAAACCTCCACACTCTTCTCCTGACCCAAAGCACTTCGAACCTTCATAGACAAAATATCATAATCCAGCTTTCGCATACTAGACACAGGAAGCTCTAAAGTATCTTCCACCGTAATAATTCTCTTATTAGGCATAATCTCCAAAAGCAAACTGCCGAGTAAAGAAGTCTTCCCACTTGACCGAGTCCCAGCAACCAACATAGTACGAGCCCCATCAATCATAAAACTAAGAAGCCCCGCACCCAAAGAATCCAGCATCCCATTCTTAATAAACAACGGCAAGGTCCAAGGCTTACTCCTATGTCTCCTTAAAGTATAAGCAAGTCCTCCAGCAGAAAGTGGCTGCTGAATAATCGCAACCCTCGCACTCACATCATTCAACTCCAAATTTGTATCCAAAATAGGGTTTGCTTCATCGAGTGCCCTACCAGAAGTCATTCTAAATTTAGCAGCCCACGAATCAGCATCCTCAACTGAAGGTACTAAATTGGAAACACATTCCCCAAATTCATTATGCCTCACAAAAATATTAGATAAACCGACAGGAGCATTAACCATAATATCTTGTAAATCACTATCTTGCAATAAAACCTCCAAAACACCAAATCCAATAGTATACCTTACTAAAATACTCGCAAGACTTTTCATATCCCCATAACTCAAAACCACATTCTTACTACTAGCCAAATCACTAAGCAAATCCCGAGCAACATTAAAAAAAACCTGTCGTGTCCTCTCTGGATCTGAAAATTCTTCAGCAGTAGGCCTATGCTCAATCAAAACATTTCGTGCTAAATTCAATAACATATGATGGTCTTCAGGAAGTAAATATTCTGGGGGAGATAAATGATAAACCAATTTAGCTTTATTTGGTATCTTAAAAATACTCACCAAGCTTTTCATCTCACCCGAACCAATTCTATATTGTTTTATAATCTCAGCATCACTTGGAATCTTGGCAATCATCCGGGTAAATGTAAAATTAGGCATAATATCTGCACGAAAAACTTCACCATAAATTGCACGATCTCCCCTCACATAAGAATCGAAAAACCCCTTTAATTTCTTCACTAAATCCAAATCCTCAAACCAATCAACCAACTTCTCAAGCAATCTAATATACTCTTCCGACTTCCGACTTCCGACTTCCGACTTCCGACTTTGTGCCTTCAATCTAAATAATTTACTTCTTAATTCCCTATAAGCCAAAATAGGATCACTTACCAATAACTCATTAATAATCCTATTAAAAAAAACGTATGCCTCATTATAGTCATCCCCCAACCCGCCTAACCTTTCTGGACTAACAATTTTCTCCTGTTTTATTAAAAAATCTGACAACCCCGCAATCTCCTGTAACATCTTAACCTGGGAAAAATCATAAGAATAATTCCTCTGTTGAACAAAAACAATCCTTATAATACTAGATTCTTCCCTCAAAACACCAATAGTTCGTGCCATAACCTCAGCAGAATCACCAATTGAAGGAACAATACTCGCACCCAAATAATTAATATATAATACATTCTCCCCACTCTCACGAACTATCTCATAAGAATACAACGCCGATTCACTCTTAAACATCATCTTTATTCACCTCAATAAATTACAGCAAAAAGTATATTAAAATATATGTGTCCTAAACAATTATAAACTTCCCCGCTCTAACACAACCATGACACCACCACAAGACACCGACGCCCAAATAAAATTTCTTCTATCAGATTTTAACACAAGACTCAAAGACACAGATGAAAGAAATAAATTAATAAGAGAAAGAGTGCTTTTATTGGGAAAAAATTTAATTTCAATAAGAAAGGAATTAGGAGAAGAAATAAAAAATATTAAACAAGAAAATCTCCAAATACAACAAGATTTAGAAAAACTTAAAAAAACATCCAATGCACTTTTAACAGAATTCGACAAATTTGTAAAACGAGAAGAATTAACCCTAATAGAAAGAATGCTAAAAGATTTCCAACCCCTAGAATTCATGAGAAAAAAAGACATAGAAGAAATGATTAACAAAGAAATAAATACTATAAAATCTAAATAATATAATGGACACACTCGATAGAATAATTCAACTACAACAAAATGAAAAATCAGATGACGAAATTGTGACACAGTTACAAAACGAAGGAATATCTCCTTCAGAAATAAATGACGCCCTAAACCAGGCCAAAATAAAAAATGCAGTTTCACCTCCAGAACCAATTCCAGCTACCGAAACTAATACCCAACAACCAACAACTAATAATCAAACAATGCAACCTTCAATAATGTCAACCCCACAAAATCCCACCCCTCAAGTTCCAATTCAGTCTCCACCTCAACAAACCGAAGAACAGCCCCCACAAGAATATTATACTCCACAACCTCAAGCATATCAAGAACAAGACTACTATCCACAATCAGAAGGATACGGAACCGAAACAATATCCGAAATAGCAGAACAAGTCGTAATTGAAAAACTAGAAGATTATAAGGCAAAAACCGGAGACATTGTATCATTCAAAAACCAAATACAAAACCAAGTTAATAATATAGATGATAGACTCAAAAGAATAGAAAATTCGATAGCACAACTCCAGCAAGCAATTTTGGGGAAAATTGGGGAATATGGAGAAAACTATGCAATGGTACACAAAGACTTAGATAATCTCCACGGAACAGTTGCAAAATTAATGAATCCATTAATTGATAATGTTAACGAAATGAAAAAACTTTCTGAAAATAATTCCTCAAACCCGAGAAAGGCTTAATTCTTAACAACTAAATTTACAATATAAATTTTTTTATAGCGTACATAATAATTCTGCCAAAAAACTAAAGCTGAAAATCAGCCTTTAATCTTCCAAGAAACTACACCAGCTATAGCCAACAACAAAACCATTCCAAACCAATCCGTGTCAAACCAACTTCGAATTATACCCCAGTTTAAAACCCAATTAAAAATATAAGCAGAACTAATAACAAAAAATGCAACAAGTAAACCCAATAAAATCCATGCAAACCAATTATTCTTCCCAAAAAATTTAGCCAAATCAATACCTGGAATAAATGCTAATATCACAATTAAAAAAAACAACCCAATTACAACAACCCCAAACCATGCAGAACCAAATTGCACGAATTCGACCAAATTAGCCTCCACAATAAAGAAACTAGAAAGAATAAACGAAATAAACAACATCACCGCAGGACTATCTCCCAAAATCTTAGTCTTAACAAGAATAGCATGTATAACAATAAATACTAATAAAAAAGAAAAAATAGGCATAAAATATCCAATCGCAGAAGTTGATGCCTCAATCATTTAGTATTCACCCTTGGCAGCCTAGATTTACCACTTTTAATAACATAAGCAATGAGTCCAATCACAACCCCTAAAACCAGAACAGCCCAAAAATTATCACTAAACCATCCACCAAAACCACCATAATTATTCCACTGACCCCAAGACCCAAAAGACCAAATAACAGTTCCAAGAGCAACAATAAAGCCAAAAGGCACCAATATCCCTAAACTATCATCATCATCTGCTTTAGTAAAAAAACCGAGAAAAATCAATAAAACCAAAAAAACACTCAGCCCAACACCAAATCTAGGAAAAATAACGGCATAAAATTCACTAACAAAATCAAATTGCAACGACAATAAACCTAAAGCAACCGCTATAATAGCCAAAATTCCATCGTTGTCATCCCCCAAAATCTTAGTCTTCTTTAAAATGGCAAACACAACCGCAAAAATTAACAAAAACGGAATCACATAAGAAAACACACCCATCTGGTTCCATATATTCAAAACCTCAGTGATAGTCGTAACCATAATTTATACAAACAAATCTTATTTATATATCTTTCTTCCTACTCGGACTTCTTCTTCCCACTAAAAACGGCAACAGCCATGGCCCCTAAAACCAAAACGATCATAACAATATTCATCCAAATATCACTTTTACCCCCAAACGAATCCCAAATCTTAGAACCTAATCCACTCACAAATAAAACAACACCAATAGTAAAAACAGCAGCAATTCCCATAAAGATAAATTTCAGCCACTTAGGCATATTCTCTTCCTTAGACATATCTCCAGCAACAAAGCCATATAAAATTAAAAACACCAAAACAACAGCAACACCAACAGACATCCAAGGCATAAGACTAACAAGAATATCTCTAGGACCCGGGACACCAATTAAAATCAAACCAATAACCATACCAACAATAGCATCAATTTGCGTCTTCCCTTCTCCTAAAATTTTAGACTTCTGTAAAATAGCAAAAATTACCACAAATACAAGTAAAAACGGCAACAACATCTCCGTAAAGATTGGATTATCAAATATCATATTGACCTAAACAATCAAACTTATTTAAACATTACTGTAAATAAAAATTTAAAAATTGATTAAACTAAAAACATTAGAATAAATATATCTCAAAAAATATTAATTCTTTCTGCATAAATAAGCGTTTATGTTAGATATAATATCTCCAGAAACCTTAATTCCTGAACCCGCAATTGGAGCATTATCAGCACCACAACCATGAACACCTATGGCATGACATAAACTATCATCAACCCGAATCCCTCCTATATTATGCCACACAATAGAAAACTAACCCCACCAAAAGCATTAACAATGAATAATCCACCAAAATCTATCAATAACCCAGCAATCAAAAAACATACCTTCTCTCAACATCCGCCACAATCTTCATAATAATGACAATAATAAATACTATAAATGTATTCTCACATCAAAAATTACATCTCTAAATCTTCAGAATCATCAAGCTCACCAAAAGATTCCTCTTCCTGTCTAATCGGAACAGCATTCTTATTAATAATAATAACATCTCCAATCGCTTTAATAAACTGATGTGGAACAATAATACCTCTAGCTCCCCCTAAAACCTCAATCATCCCAGATTCCCTAGAAACAACAATTCTCCAACCATCAATTTTATTATCAATCAGGTTCATCTCCTCAACAACACCAAATAAATCCCCAGAATCAGTATAAACTCGTCGCCCAATTACATCGCTCATTCGTTTTATCCTTAACATAAAACACCAACTCCGATTCCATTTAAATACATTTCTATACTCTAAAATACAAAATAACAAACAAAAACAACGACAACTTTATAAAAATACCAAAACTAATCCCTCTATGGACAAAAAAGAAATAGCGACAATAATTTTAGCGACAATAATTTTAGCTCTAACTGTTTCATTCAAAGACACCACTATATTTTACACAAGCGCTCTATCTTTCCTAATAATAATCTCGATAAATATAATAACCAAAAAAATAGTTGGATACAATCTGGAAACCGATGTAAAAACAAAATTTTGGACATGGTATCAATTTGGATTTAGAAAAGATATGCATTTTAAAACTCCGATTCCAATGATATGGCTACCTCTCTTGTTGGCTTTATTTACAAAGGGTCAAATACTCTGGCTCGGAATTTTAGAATTTGATATCAAAGCAAAAGCAGAAAGAGTCGCAAAAAGACACGGATTATATAGATTCACTCAAGTAACAGAATGGCATATGGCATGGATTGCAGTTTGGGGATTAATTGCAAACCTATTATTTGCCATCGCAGGATATATCGCAGGATATGAACTATTTGCAAAACTTTCAATATACTTTATAGCATGGAATATAATCCCAATAGGTAGACTAGATGGATCGAAAATATTCTACGCAAGCCGGGCCCTCTGGATAACAATATTCACAATAACACTAATAGTTCTGGGCTGGGGCTTAATTATATAATGTCAAAACAAAAACTTTTTACGATAAGAAATCTTCAAAGAAACAACTTCTCACTAATTTTATCAGGAGGCTCCTCTCTGGGATTAGCACATATAGGAACAATAAAATTTCTAGAAGAAAACAAGCTCCACCCTTCAGAAATAATCGGAACCTCAATGGGAGGTATAATTGGTGCACTCTACTCAATCGGCAACACATCTGAAACAATACAACAAAAACTCAAAAACTTAAGAACCCATGATCTCTTCGAAATAAAATACCTTCAAGGAAGAGTTGATTATAAAAAAGCAAAAATATTACTAAAAAATTTATTCCAAAATAAAAAAATTCAAGACACAAAAATATCATTAAAAATAGTTGCAACAAAACTAAAAGACGGTGAAGAAAAAATATTCACAAAAAAAGACAACATAAAAATATACGATGCAATTCTCGCATCAATAGCTATACCAGGAGTCTTACACATAAAAAAAATAAAAGGAGAAGTATATATTGATGGAGGCGTCAGTTCAAATCTACCAATTGAAGCAGCAAAAAGGAAGAACATCAAACTAGCAATAAATGTTTTAAACAAAAAAAGAGGAAATTACTATTACAAAAACCCAAAAAACAACTTTATAAAAAACGTCAAAACAAAATTCGAAATAATAAGAAGATCTTTACGATACCATATACTAAACCAAACTAAAGTAAAAATTTCCCAAACTAAAAAATTAATTCTAATAGAACCAAATCTTAAGAAATTTAATCCATTCAAATTAATAAATCACAAAAAAATAATACGAACAGGATATCTTGAAACTAAAAAATATTTTGATAATGCAGAGAAAATAAAAAGAAAAGTAAAAAGGAAGAAAAGTAAAACTCCTATAGAAAAAATAATGGATTTCCCAATAAAAGAAACCAAAAAAATATTAAAGGATATTAAAAAACTTAAATAAAACAACAATTTTATAGTACTCAAAAAATCTTTCAAAATTTATAAACCTATTTTACCTCACCCAAAAATGAAAGAATTAAAACTAACTCCCAGAGAATACCAATCCACAATATTCCAAACCTGCAAAGAAAAAGACTGCCTCGTAATCCTCCCAACCGGAACAGGAAAAACCCTCATAGCACTAATGCTCACAATTCAACGATTCAAAGCCTACCCCCTCCAAAAAATCCTAATACTAGCCCCAACAAAACCATTAATAGAACAACACTTCGAATCTTTCAAAAAAAACCTCCCAGAAGATTGGGCAGATATGCAACTTTTCACAGGAAAAACTAACTCTAAAAAGAGAAAAGAAATCTGGGAAACTGCTGAATTCATATTCTCAACCCCGCAATGCATAGCAAACGACATCAGAAAAGAACTCTACTCCCTCAAGAAAGTCTCACTCTTAGTAGTAGACGAATGTCATCGTTGCCTCAAAAACTACGCTTATAATAAAATCACACAACGCTACAAAATACAAGCTCAAAATCCAAAAGTCCTAGCACTAACAGCTTCCCCAGGGGGAGACAAAAAAACAATAAGAGAAGTGTGTGATAACTTAGGAGTCAAGGCGGTAGAAATAAGAACCAGAAATTCACCAGATGTTAAACCATACCTGCAAGATTTAGAATTTGAAAAAATAGAAGTTGAATTCCCAGCAAACTTCCTAGAAATAAAACTTCTATTAGAAATAATCTATAACAAAAAAGTCTCCGAATTAAAACACAGACGAGTACTCTTCACTTACCCCTCAAGAACCATGTTGCTAAAAATTCAAGGAAGGCTTATACAAGAAATCAAAAAGAAAAAAGATATGAACAAAATGCTAGCAATGTCAGCAACAGCAACCGCACTAAAAATATCCCACGCCCTAATACTCCTAGAAACTCAAACAGTTTCCTCATTCATCGCCTATCTAAAAGACCTATTCCAACAAGCCGCAGAAAAAAAATCCCGCGGAGTAGAAAGACTTACAAAATCCCCAGAATTCGCAAAAGCATTCTCCCTAGCACAATTATTGAATCAAGAACATCCAAAAATACAAGTCCTAAAAAATCTAGTAGAAACTCAATTTCAAACCGACCCAAATTCTAAAATAATAATATTTGCACAATTCAGAGAAACAGTAAGAACTATCTCAGAAACCCTAAACAAGATATCAAGCATAAAGGCAGATAATTTCGTAGGGCAGGCAATAAAAAATCACGGGGGAGATAAAACCACAGGACTAAAACAAAAAGAACAAAAAGCAATGATTGAAAAATTCAAATCAGGAGAAATAAATGTATTAGTTGCAACCTCTATCGCAGAAGAAGGATTAGATATACCAGAAGTTTCAGAAGTTATATTCTACGAACCAATACCCTCAGCAATAAGAAAAATACAAAGAGCAGGGAGGACAGCGCGATTATCAAAAGGAAAACTAAAAATACTAATCACAAAAAAAACCCTAGACGAAACCTTCCACTATGTAGCACAAAATAAAGAAAAGGAAATGCACTCAGCAATTCAGCAAATAAAAAAAGAATTTGAAAGCCCATTTACAGAAATTCAGCACACATTATTATGACAAAACAAATAGAAAACATCTTCTCAAAAACCTCTCCAAAAAAAGAATCAACTTGCCCAAATCCAAAAACCCCCATAATAATAGACAAACGAGAAAATCAATCCCTAATCACAGCAAACCTCATAGAACAAAAAGCCAACATCCAACACGAACTCTTAGATATAGGAGACTATTCTATAAATGATACAATAGTTGAAAGAAAAACCTATTCGGACTTCACAGC
>CAZROF010000002.1:0-49570 GCA_964601675.1 Candidatus Woesearchaeota archaeon | reverse complement strand
CTTTTTTAGAAAAAAAGAAGCAAAAAAGACGGCGACACCCCAATACATAATACAAGAATTTGCCCTACGACTTTGATTTTTTGCCTTCGGCATCGTTGCACTAAAAATCAATCCCTAACGAGAGAATATAACAGAGATTAAAGAGTTCCGAAGTCTTGCAGACTTCTCCATCCAAATTTTTTCTTCAGCTTTGTTCCGCTCGTTTCACTCACTACACGAGGAAGAGAAAACTTCTCTTAATGCAGATGTTCATTTCAATTTCCAATCTCCTCCTCAGCGTCGGTAAACCAAAAATTCTGATTTTGATATCTTCGTTTAACGCTCCAATCTAAAATTGTTTTTTTATTTGTGTGCAACTTCGCATAACATCGCTGATTAAACGAAATTGCTGAAAAATTTTTTTAGAAAACCGAAAGATTTATTCTTCTTGAACAAGAAAATCGATTGTTGCTTCTCTGAACGGACGTCCTTTAACTTCTTTTGTTCCGAATGTTCCGCTAATTTTCCCCTGAGATAATTCAAGATAATGTTTGTCTCCATATCCCCCATGATAAATTTCATGTTCGATATCTGTGTAATAATTTCCTCTCGTGCAGAATTTATCTTCGACAAAGTCAACCATTTCTCTTAGAGCAACATCGCTAAGTGCAAATTGTGTAGATCCTGTATTATAGTTAATATTTCCTTTTGTCAAGCCATTCAGACTACCAAGCAATTCAGTTGCTTCGCTTACGCTCAAAGATTCATCTGTTGATTTTCTTCTTCCTACAACCCTATTTGCAATATATCTTAACATTTTGTTTTTCTCCTGCCAATAGAATAAATTAATATTTTATAAACATTTCGGTTCGTTTACCACTTTAAAATGAATAACTATTTTTCAGCGACTACAATATCAAAGAATTTTTGAAAGTGGGAATACTCTTCGGAATTTTTTCACTTCGTGAAAAACCGTCTTGCAGACTATTCCTTGTCCTCGCCTTTGGCTCGGATTCCTTAACATGCATTAAACGGTTCGCTCCGTTGCACTCGTTCACCCAAATTTTTGGCTTTGCAAAAAACACTCGAGGTCACTTTGTTCCGCTCGAGCCCTACGGGTCGTTTAATGCGGATGTTCATTTCAATTTCCAATCTCCTCCTCGGCGTCGGTAAACCAAAAATTCTAATTTTGATGTCTTCGTTTAACGCTCCAATGCGAAATTAAAATTGTCGCATAACATCGCTGATTAAACGAAATTGTTGAAAGAAATATTTAGCGAAAAATTTATTGCTCTAAAAAAATATTTTCTGAAGCCAATATTTTTTTAGAGTCTTTTAGCTCTCTTTCTGTTGGACTTCTGTTATATGACATCGAACCCACAGGGAATGAACCAATAAAGTCTACTTTTATGTTGTCAATCTTATAATTTCCGTTTTTATCTTGATATGTTTGCAAAACAGAGCCATTAAAATATCTTGTTTCTTTTATTTGTGGTAATTCCCCTCTTCCACATCCTGACAGTCCAACTATACTTGCTGAAGCCAATATAATGCTTGTTAATGTTTTTCTTAATGACATTTTAATTCTCCTTAGAATTAGAATCTATTAATACTTTATAAATCTTTCGTTTCTTTTACCACTTGAAAGTTAATAACTTATTTTTCAACAACTATGATAACAACGAATTTTCGGCGAGCCCCGAACTTCTCCCTTCGGTCGACCACGTTGCACTCTCACTACACTACGTTCCGTTCGGGACGCATAACAAGGATTATGAGGAAAATTCCGGCTGAATTTTACCAAATTAGATTTCGTCGAACTTTTCTTAATCCCAATGTTCAGTTTAATTTTAGATTTGCCTCCAAGCGTTTCACGTTAGAACGTCCCCAATTTTTCTCAACGAGCCAACTTGACATAACACTTCAATCTAAAATTAAAACTTCAGATAACATCGCTCATTACATTCGACCCAAATCTTTTAAAATATCAATCATCAAATCAACATAATTTTTATCAAGATAAAAACTAATTTTCAAAAAACTACATTGGTTCTAAAAAATCGGCAAATCCAAAACTCTCCTCACCTTATTCGTCAGGAAATAGAACAAGAATTTAACGAAAACCTCGTTGCAGTTTAGTTTCCAATACTTTACTTATCATACCTCCAAAGCTTTCTTTAATCATTCTTGTACAACTAAGTCCCAAAAACCTTATAACCGACAACCTCCAATAAAACAATAGGTGAGAGAATGCAAAAAATAATTTCAAAAAAAGATTTCCCCGCGTTTGTTAATAATTTAATAAAGAACTATCAGGTTATAGCTCCAGTTAAAACAAAAATATCTAAATTCCAAAAGGTAAAATCTTTTGACGAAATATATCTAGATTCAATAACCCAAGTTCCAGCAAAATCTCACTTCATTCCAGAAAATGAAACACTTTTAAAATTCAAAAATAACAAAGCAATAGAATCAACAGGAAAAATAAAAAAAACGATTCTCTTCGGACTTAGGAAATGCGACCTCAATGCAATTCAAGTAGTAGATAAGGTAATGTATGACAAGCAATATATAGCCAAAAGAAAAAACACAATTTTAATAGGCATGTTCTGTAAAAAACCAGATGAGTTCTGCTTTTGTAATTCAATGCAACTCCAAGACTATTATGACCTCTTCTTTTATCCAAAAGGGAAAAATTTTATAATAAGCGTAGGTTCAAAAAAAGGAGAAACTTTAGTAAAAAAACTTCCCTCGCTAGAAAAGGAGATTAAAATACCAAATCCAAAAAACTCGAAAGTTCTAAAAAATTTAGATATAACAGAAAACTATCGAAACAAAATATGGGAAAGTGATGTAAATAACTGTCTAAGCTGTTCAGCCTGTACAGTATACTGTCCTACATGTAACTGCTTCGATATAAAGGATGATCTTAATATAGACCTAAAGTCAGGAAAAAGGACTAGATCTCACTCTTCATGTCAACTAAAATCTTTTTCACGTGTAGCTGGAGGAAAATCATACAGAGATTCCCGTATTTCAAGATTCAAGCATTTCGTATATCATAAAATTTCGTATTACAAAAAACTCCACAATCGTCCTATGTGTGTTGGATGTGGAAGATGTCTTAGAGTCTGCCCAACAAAAATAGACTGGGTAAAAACAATAAATAAATTGCCTAAGAAAAAATAATGAGCTACCAGCCAAAACCCCATAAAATAACATCAGTAAAAAAACATACACCAGATGTAAAACTTTTCAAAATTAAATGTAATCTAAATCCATGTCCAGGAACTTTCTTAGAAGTATCCGTACCAGGAATCGGAGAATGCCCATTAGCCTCATGCTCCCATGACAAAGATTATATAGAATTCCTAACAAGAAATGCAGGTAATGTAACATCCGCAATTTTTAACCTAAAAAAAGGAGATACAATATTAATTCGAGGTTCATATGGTCACGGTTTTCCAACCTCAGAATTAGAAAATAAAAATTTAATCTTAATAGCTGGAGGAACAGGAATCGCCCCAATAACATCAATGATAAATTATATAGAACAAAATAGAAAATGTTTTAAAAAAATATTTATCTACTTTGGATTTAGAAATGAGGAATGTATTTTATTAAAAGAGAGGATTCAAAAGTGGGAAAAAAAGTTTAAAGTTTTTATTGGACTTTCTCGGGATCCAAATTCGCATGAACACGAAAAAGGATTCATAAATGAGATAATGGAGAAACATAAACCAACAATAAAAAACACCACAGCACTTCTCTGCGGACCTGAAGGGATGATGGAAGATGCAACAAAAGAACTCAATAAGCTAGGTGTACCAAATGAAAACATTTACTGGTCACTAGAGCGAAGAATGGAATGTGCTTTTGGTTCATGCGGAAGATGCCAAATCCAAGACCTTTATGTATGTAAAGACGGACCAATATTTCAATATTCTAAAATTAAATCAAGACTAGATAACGAAAATTCTAATCAAAAGAAAAATGAAAAATAACCCTGTAAAAAAAATAAAAGTGAAGTCGAATATATCTGTTTCTAAGGAGTCACATCTCGTTAAAAAAAGAAATATTAAAAAGTCTTTGACTTTTTCTTCTGGAAATCATAAGAGCTCCAATGTCCCAACACTAGGATTTTACGGAATCTCAGGATGCGCAGGCTGCCTCCTAACAGTTCTATACGAAGACTGCTTCAAAGAATTAACAAACTTAGTAGACATAAAATCATTTCCATTCATTAAGGAAGAAACATACAAAGGAAAACTAGATTATATATTCATAGAAGGAACGGTATGTTTCGACAAAGATATAATAACAATAAATGAACTAAGAAAACGTGCAACAAAAATTGTTGCTCTCGGAACTTGTTCTTGTTTCGGATGCGTGCCCTCAATAAGAAATTTTCATGACAATGAAAAAACAATGAAATTCGTATACCCAAAATACAATCATCTAAAAGAAGAAGATCCAACACCAATAGATGCACATATTAAAGTTGATTATTATCTCCCACAATGCCCACCAGACAAAAAAGAAATATTAGAATTCATAAAGTGCATTATAACAAATAGAGAATTTAAACCCTATGCAAATCCAGTCTGCTTTGAATGCAGAAGAAAACAAAATCCCTGTTTATTAGAAGAAGGCAAAATATGCCTAGGCCCAATAACTACGGGAGGCTGTGGTGCACTCTGTCCAAGCAACAATACAGTCTGTTACGGATGCCGAGGTCCAAGTAAAGACGCAAATTACGAAGCCTTCTTTAAAATGTTAAAAAAGATGGGGCACACTAATAAGGCAATAAAGGACAAACTCGAAACATTTGCAGGGATACAATTTAAACAGGAACAAGGAGATTCATCAAAATGGTTAGAGAAATAAACCTAAATCATATCTGCAAAATAGAAGGACACGCAGACCTTACTTTAAAGATAGAAAAAAACGAAGTGAAAGAATGTGAATTGAAAACCGCAGAAGGTGCAAGATTTTTCGAAGCATTAGTGCTTGATAGAAATATTGAAGATATACAAGAAATAGTTTCCAGAATATGTGGAATCTGTTCATGCTCTCACAGTGTAGCCTCAATTCAAGGATTAGAAGAGGCATTGGGAATGAAACCGACATCACAACAAAAATTTATAAGAGAAATACTTCTACTGGCTGAAAGAATCCGAAGCCATGCAACACATCTTTATTTTCTTTCGCTCCCAGACTACTTAGGGGCATCATCTGCACTAACCCTAAAAAAAGAACATAAAAGCAAAGTTATGGATGCGTTAAAAATAGTTACGGCAGGCAATAAATTAGTAGAAAAATTCGGAGGAAGAGAAATGCACCCCTTCCTAAAGATTCAAGAAGAATCTCCATCAGAAGATTTTTCTGAACTACTACAACAACTAAAAGATATAAAACCAATTATTATCAAAACAATTAAAGTTTTCTCTAATTTAAAATATCCAAAACTAGAAAGAAGTTCAGAATACCTCGCACTAAAAGAACCCAAAGCCTATGCAAGTATTTCAGGAAAAATATCAAACGGAAAAGAAACATTCATAGACGACAACTACAAATCCCACCTAACCGAAAACATCAAAGAGTATGCAACATCAAAATTCGTTCTTCATAATGATAAACCATATTCGACAGGAGCAATAGCCAGAATAAGCAATAACTCTAAGCAATTAGATAAAGAAACAAAAAAACATCTTAATATAATCCTAAAAAAACTAGACATCACATTACCAATAACAAATCCATATCATAACTTAATATGTCAAGCATTAGAAATTCTTCAAGCAACAAATAGAGTAATAAAATTACTTAGTTCTCCTCCGTCTAAATCCCGAATCCCGAATCCCGAATCCCGAAAGGCGGGCATTGGAGTTTCCGCTGTAGAAGCACCAAGGGGAACACTCTTCCACGAATACAAAATTAACAAAAAAGGGACAATAGATTACTGTAACATAATAACCCCCACCGCACAAAATCTCAATATGATGGAACAGGATATCACAACATTAGTGAATAATCTCCTAAAGAAAAAAACATCTAATGAAGAAATTACAAGTAAAATAGAAAAACTAATCAGGGCTTACGACCCATGCTTTAGCTGTTCGACACATTTTTTAAAAGTAAACTGGTTGTGATTAGTTAATCGGAGACAAAACAATCTCAACCGATAAACTTCTCAATCTCACATCTCACCAATTCAACAATCTCCCCAGCATCCCCCCTCATAGGAATCCCAACAATCCCAACTTCCTCACCTAACAATTTCAAAACATAAACAGCATCAAAATCATGAGCACTCACTATCCCTTCAGCCCGCAAATCATCAACCCTCAACTTCTTCACACAGTCCAATCCCTGCACAACATCTAAAATAATAAAATCCTCACCAGATGAAACAATATTCATCAGCTCAAAACTATCCTTAATATTAACAACCTCAAATTCATCAGCCAACATCGCACCAACTTCCTTAGCAAAACCATCTCCCTCAATAAATTCATTCCCAAGACAAACAATCTTCATAATATAAACCAGCTAACAAAACTATAAAAACATTATCAATTTAACAAAACTATGTGTTTAGCAATACCCGGAAAAATAGAAAAAATAGAAAATGAAAAAGCAGTCATAAATTACGATGGAATAAAAAAGGAAGCAAATATTTCTTTAATAAAATGCAAGGTGGGAGACTACGTTTTAATTCATGCAGGATTCGCAATTGAAACTATTGACGAAGAAAAAGCAAAAGGTATGTATAACCTACTTCATGAAACAAATATAAAAAATGAATAAATATTTAAACGAAATTTCAAAAATAGCAAGAGAAATAAGTGATGAAGTTGTAATAATGGAAGTATGTGGAGGGCATACAAATACAATCATGAAGTACGGAATTCGCAACATTTTACCTTCTAATGTAAAATTAATCTCCGGTCCAGGGTGCCCCGTGTGCGTGACATCTCAAGAAGACATAGATAGCATGATAGTTCTCGCCAAAGCAGGAATAAAAATAGCAACTTACGGAGACATGATGCATGTGCCAGGGACAACGACATCTTTAGCAAAAGAAAAGGCAAAAGGTGCAGATATTAAAATTATATACTCTACAACTGAAATATTAGACGAGAAAAACAAGGATAGAATTTTTTTCGCAATCGGATTTGAAACAACAACTCCGATGAGTGCATATCTTCTAAAAAATAATATAACAATATACTCTACACATAAAACAATGATACCGCCAATGAAAGAAATTTTAAAAAATAATAAAATAAATGGCTTCATAGATCCAGGGCATGTATCATGTATTACAGGCTCAAATATCTGGGAGGAGCTGAGGGTGCCCCAAGTAATCTGCGGGTTTGAAAAAGATCAACTCATAAGAGCAATATACAAACTCCTAGTCCTAATCAAAGAAAATAAAAATGAAGTAATTAATGATTATAAGGAAGTCGTAAAAGAAAAAGGAAATATAAAAGCACAAACGTTAATTAAAAAAACATTCAAAATATCAAATGCAAAATGGCGCGGAATTGGAGAAATTCCAAACTCTGGATTAGAACCAAAAGATGATAATTTAAATGCAAAAATAAAATATAAACATCTTTTAAAAAATATTCACTCCCAAGAGAATTCTATATGTAGGTGTTCTGAAATAATTCGTGGACTATGTGAACCAAAAGATTGCCCCCTGTTCGCAAAAACATGCACACATGAAAATCCAATCGGAGCCTGCATGGTATCAGAAGGCGAAGGCGCCTGTGGAATAGCGTATAAATATATAAGTAAAAAAGGATAATTTAAGATATGATAAAGAAAACTATTTCAATAGAAGCCGGAGCAGGAGGTGAGCAAACAAACAAACTTCTCAAATCATTTCTTCCAAATTTTTTCAAAAATTCAAAATGGCAAAATCAAAATAACGACGCCGCGACATACCAACTTTCCAATTCAGAAATATTGTGCTTCACAACAGATTCTTACGTCGTAAATCCAATAAAATTTAATGGAGGGAATATAGGAGATCTCGCAATTAATGGAACTATAAATGATTTAGTAGTTATGGGAGCAGAGCCAATAGGAATATCCTTAGCATTAATAATAGAAGAAGGACTAGAAGAAGATATATTACAAGAAATAATTCAAACAATAAACAAAATATCAAAGCAAACACAAATACCAATTGTAACAGGAGATACTAAGGTAATGGAAAAAGGCTCGATAGACAAAATAGTAATAAACACTTCGGGCGTAGGCATAACAAAAAAAATATTGAATGAAAAAATAGAAATAGGAGACTCAATAATAATTTCTGGACCAATTGCGAATCATGCAACAGCACTACTATCCAAAAGATTTGATTTTTTCACAAACATAAAAACAGATTCTAAGCCACTACTTCAAGAAATGAGAGAAATAAGAGGGTTAATAAAGTTAGCAAAAGATCCGACGCGCGGAGGAATGGCCTCGTCGCTAAATGAAATAGCTCAAGAAAATAATATCAAAATAGAACTAGTAGAAAAAAACATACCAGTAGAAAAAGAAGTCAGGGCGGCGTGTAAAATGTTAGGATTAGACTATTTCACTCTCGCAAATGAAGGAAGGCTAATAGCCATATGTAAAGAGGAAAATAAAGAGAAAGTCTTAAGTGTATTAAAGCAATTTAATTTAAATGCTTCAATAATTGGAGAAGTAAAAAGTATTGCATCACTAGGAGAAGTAATCCTAAAAACAGAATTAGGCTCTAGACTAATACCTATGCCTTCGGGAAAAATAGTTCCAAGAATTTGTTAACGCCTGTTCTTCCAATCCCAATATCCAATTTGTCCCACACAAATTCCTCCATCTCCACAGGGAATATCTTTATTGAGAAACACATTATTCTTTATCATAAATTTAGACATAAATTTATTATAAGCACAACCCCCACTAAAACAAACTGGCAAATTCTCGTCATATTCTTTCGCAATCTCGAGCAAACCCTGCACTAAATAAATCTGTGTAAAATATGCAAGCTCCCTTCTATCTATTTTTTCCAAGTTCTCATAGACAAATTTTATTAAACAAGTTGTATCTAAAACAAATAGTCCACATTCATCTTTAGAAATCTTAGGATTAAAAAATAAATCACACTTCTTAGAATTAGATTCTAAAAGCATTGCACCCCTACCTTCATAAAAATTTTTATTACTAAACCCAAGTAAAACACTAATGCAATCTAAAATTCTTCCACAGCTCGAGCTTGCTATACAGTTAAAGTTTTCTTCCTGTTGTTTCAGCCAAATTTTACTTTCGCTACCTAAAATTTGCTCAATTTTTTCCCAATCCAAAAATTTAGATAAAATGCCAGCCAAAATCCTTTTTGGCTCCCTGTTAGCCATGTCTCCACCAATTAAATTATGATACTCTAGCCTCCCAATTCTTGTATCATTGTGAAAAATCTCTCCACCCCAGATATTACCATCAAGCCCGAGTCCTGTCCCGTCACAAACAATAGATAAAAAAGTTTCTAGGTTATGCTCAAGAGCGACGCTAAAACCATGAGCGATATGATGCTGAATAGGAACCAGAGACAAAACATCAAAACACAATGACTCGGCAAATTTTGATGTATTAAATTCCAAATTATAATCGCACAAAATAACCTCAGGATTAGTTTTTGTAAATTTCAATAATCTATCAATAGTTAGTTTAAAATTTTCCAAATTTTCCAAATTAAATATATTCCCAATATGTTGTGATAGAATCAATTTATTATTTTTTTTAATGCAAAAAGTATTTTTCATTTCAGAACCAACCGCCAAAATATTGCCCTTTAATTTATATGCTTCTGGCAAAGGAATCTCATTGGGAGCAAATCCTCTCGAACGCCGAATTAATAAAGGAGATTCGTCTACTACCTTAATGACAGAATCATCAAGAAAATTCACTATATTTCGATTATAATCTAAGATATAATCCACAAATTGATCTTCTCTTTTAGTCGTAATAGGGTGAGAAGGTAAATTTGATGAGGTCATAACTAATGGAAAATCTAGATATTCAAACAATAGGTAGTGAATAGGAGAATGGGGCAACATGAACCCCAGTGATGATAGTTCACTAACTTCCCTCATTTCATCTTTTCTTTTCTCAAGTAAAACTATAGGTCTTTGTTTAGATAATAAAATCCCTCGTTCCTTATCATTAATATAACAATATTTTTCAGCCATATTAATATCCCTTCCCATTAAAGCAAAAGGCTTGTATTGTCTTTTTAAAATTCCCTTCAATTTTTTTACAACACCATTTTTATCTGCTCTGCAAATGAGATGAAATCCACCAACGCCTTTGGCTGCGATGACTTTACCAGACTCTATCAAATTAACAGTCTTCTCTATAACGTTACCCTTAAATTTTTCTCCTTTAATATATAAATCTAGCTTAGGTCCACATCTAGGGCAAGCAATAGTTTGTGCATAATATCTTCTATTTTGTGGATCTTTATATTCTCGTTTACACACATCGCACAACTCAAAATCTTTAAGAGAAGTCTTGTTTCTGTCATATGGCGTTCCCTCTATTATAGAATACCTTGGACCACAGTTTGTACAGCTAATAAAAAAATATTTATATCTACGATCCTCCTCATCAAACAGCTCCCTTATACAATCTCCACATAAATTTAAATCAGCGGGAATCATAGAATAAGAGCCCCCTTTTTCATTTTGTTTAATAGCAAAACTCTTTCCGCAAAATTCTTCTTTTGAATTAAAAACTTCAATAGAATCAATTCTAGCTAACGGTGGAAGCTTATTTTTAATCTCCTCAATAAACCCTTTTTTGTCGCATATAATTTTAACGCCAGTGCCGGTATTTTGAACATAGCCTCTAATATTTAATTCAGAAGCGAGATTATAAATAAAAGGTCTAAATCCAACCCCCTGCACAATACCTTTAACAACAAACTCAAACATCACCCATAAACAACCTTAATAATTTTTATATCCTTCCCCTCCAAAACCTCAGGAATTCCACCACACTCAGCACACTCAAAAATAACCAAATCATGCAACCTCTCCAAAACCCTAGGCCGACCCACAAACCCACACCCGCATTTCACTCTAGCCTCCTTCTTTAAAACATCAACCCTCCAATCAAACCGTTCCCCCATATGCTCCTTTAAATGCCCCGGACTAATCCCCACCAGCTCACCAACCTCCAAAACAATTTCCCTTACATCCTCCCTGTCCTTAACATTTCTAAGAATCGCTTCAACAAAATTATATTCATGCATTTTTATTAACCAATCCTCTCAAAACTTTCCCAGGATTTCTAGAAGTCGTAACAGCCGAACTAAGTGCAACACCCTTCGCTCCATACTTCATAGCAACATCAACATCCTCTCTACTCTTTACCCCCGCCCCCACCAAAAACTTACAGTTTAAGTTCTTCCCAATATTCTCAATCAACTCAGGTCGAGCACTAGAAACAGAAACTCGTCCCCCAACTAACTCTGCCGGCTCAATACAAATATAATCCACACCCAACTTCTCAATCCTCTTAGCTTCCTTCAAACCTGAAGCAAAAACAAGAATCTTCAATTTCAATTTTTTACACCTCAAAATCGTCTTCCCCAAAACACTAAAATCCAAAGGATGCTCACTATGATTCAAAAAAACTCCAACACCACCATTCCCCTTAACGCCCTCAGGCAAAACAAATCCACTATTTCGCCCCTCCTCAAAATAATCAACATGCTGACAATAAACTTTCAACTTAGTCTCTTTAGAAATACGATAAACATCTAAAGGGCTACATCCAACAACAATATCCTTACTAACCTCCTCAATTTTTTTACAAAGCTTCAAGGCCTTGATCCCATGCTGATACGTTTTAAGATTAACTACAATTAATGGACTTTCCATAAAAAGTTTAACCAATCAATAATTAAAAACCTTCCCATCTCGAACCAAAAATTCGCGTGATACGAGAAATCCTGCCCCTAATCCGTGTGCCATTACACCTTCCCTAAAAATAAAAATTTATGTAATTTATGAAATCTTTAGATAAATTTCTCTCCTACTTCCAAACAATATCCCTAATCTTCTCACTTAACCCCTCAGGATCTTTATCTTGCCAAACATTCCGTCCAATTGCCATCCCACTGGCTCCTTGTTTCATATAATTCTCAACCATCTTTAAAAATTTCTTCTCACTAATCTTCGACCCACCAGCACAAATCACCCGAACCTTCCCAGCCGACTTCACAGCCCACCCAAAACCTTTCATACTCCCCTCAGGATGAATCTTCACAACATCAGCACCAATCGTCAAAGCAACACGGGTAGCATAAGCCATTAAATCATTTTTCTTAATATCTTTAACCCCACTCCCCCGAGGATAAACCCAAACAATCAAAGGCAACCCCTTCTTATGAGCCTCATCCTGAATCCTAGAAGCATCAACCAACATCTCTTCTTCATGAAAGCTCCCAATATAAATTGTATAACCAACAGCAACAGCCCCCAAATCAACCGCCTCCTCAATCGTAGCTAATTGCCTAGAAACAGGATCTCCCTTCACCAAAGAAGTCTTCCCATTCAACTTCAAAACAAGCGGAACCTTTAATCTCTTCATCTTATCATAATACTTTTCCGCAATACCCTTTTGCAAAACAAGCCCAGTAAATCCGCCCTTCGCCGCTATATCAATCACATAAGAAGGATCAACATTCTTGTCATTAAAATCCGTTGGTCCGTGCTCAATCCCCTGATCATAAGCCAACAAAAGGATCTTTCCCTTCCAAATAATCTTCCTCAAATTAAAAAACTTCTTTAACCTCATAGTATCACCTTACTATCTTAAGGTATCAATCCGTTATAAACTTTGTTAAATAATAATTTATAATCATTCAGATAGATTTATCTGCTTTTATTCAACTTTCTTTTTAACAGCCTATTCTTAGCCCCAAAATATCCAAGCACAGCCTCGCTTTCACTAACACCCAACTTCAAACATTTCTCAATAGAATAACCCGCAATCAAACCCGAAACAAATCCAGCGCCAAAAGCGTCTCCAGCACCAGTTCTATCCACTACCCTCTTCTTTTTGTTTGGCATAATATTGTATTCTTTCTTTCCATCAAAACACTGTATAGCCCTATCTTTATCCGTCACAACAACAATTCTCGGGCCGAGTGAACGTAAACATTTCAAACTATTCCCGTTCTTGCCATATTTTTTACAAAGCAACTCACCCTCTTCCTTATTCAAAATCAAAACCTCACTTAATTTTAATAGTTCGCCAATATCCTGCCTCTTAATTAAATATTCACTAGGATTAAATGCAAACTTAATACCCTTTTTATTCAGTTTAGCGACCAATTTTTTCTGTGTCTCAAAACTTTTTCCCAGTAACGAAGAATAATAAATCCATTTCGTTTTAAATTTCTTAAGACTATTCAACTTTACCTCATCACTCTCCCCCTTAAATGTCAGAATGGTTCTGTTCTTATCCTTTCCATTAATTATAACAGAGTTCCCAGTCGCACCCTTACCGATGTTTCCTAAAAACCTAACTTTTTCACTTTTCAACAAACTTAAAATCTCCTTCCCATTTGAATCATCTCCAACGCCACAAATACATCCTGTCTTAAATCCAAACCTAGAAAACGCAACTGCAACATTAGTCCCACCTCCCCCAATATCTCTTCTAATATCTTTTATTAAATATTTAGAACCAATCTCCAAATCTAGGCGACCATATTTAGAATCAACATCAGTCAAAGCAAAAACATCAACAACAGCACTACCAAAAGTTACAACATCAAAAGTTACCATTATATCTTAAGAATCAGAAAACAAACTTCATTAAAAATGTTGCTGTCCATATTTTATATTTGAAAATGCCCACATTCGTAATTTATGAAGATTATCTATTTCTCCTAATAATAACCCAAAACTTCAAGCCCCACAAGCCTCTCCCCAGCAACACATCTAAGCAAAGCTCCACCAGACAAACTAACATGCCCAAACTTCTCCCTTCCAATCCTACTCTTAACAACAGCCTCCGACAACTGACCTCCCCCAATCAAACTAAAGCCCTTACACTCACTAATAGCCTTCAAAATTCCAACAGTCCCCTTCCGAAATTTCTTATCTTCAGCAAACCCAACTGGACCCTTCATATAAACAGCCCTAGCATTACGAATAATCTTACCAAACTTAGCAATCGTCCCCGCCCCAATATCATCTATCCTCAAATTCATAGGAAATTCATCCAAACCAAACTCTCGTCTCTTCCCTTCAAAATTAACAGCAAAATCCACAGGCGTCTCAACCTTATCAAGTTTCCTCTTTAAGCCCCCCAAAAACTTCTCATAACCACCATCAACCAAAACACTCTTCTTTAAAAAATCATTTTGGAATCCAAAGTCAAATCCCTTCGCCGCCAAACAAACCTGCCCAAACAAACCACCAGCAAGAACTTTATTATTTTTCCCAAGCAGCTTAACATTACTTTCAGGCTTCGACCCCGCCAGAATAAAAACAGCCCCCTTCATCTTAACTTTTTCCAAAGCCAATATCTCTTTCTCAAACAACAACCCAACCCCACTTTCCATACATCCAGCAAACCCAACAATACTAGTATGATTCCGATGTGAGACCGAAAAAGCATCATTTACATAAACATCAACCAACGGCAAAAACGTCTTCAAAATAACATTTCCATGTTTCCTAGGTTTAAACTCATCACCAACCTTCCTTACATTATCCAGCAAAACAACATCCCCATCCTTCAATTTTCTAATCACATGAACAGCCCTTTCCCCAACAACATCATCAACAAACTTCAGCCTCATCAGCTTAGCATGTTGTTTTAAATTCAAAAAATCCCCTTTTCCCGGGTTCCCCTGATGTGCCAAGATAACAACACGAGCCTTTCGTTTTTTCAATAAAGCAATAGTCTTTAAACTCTCCTTTATTCTCTCTCCCTTCAAAATCTTCCCCTTAACAATATCCGAATTCAAATCACTTCGAAGCAAAATAATCTTCCCTTTGACATCCAAATCTCGCACACTTTTTAATTTCATAGTAAAAAAATAAACACATTACCAAATAAAAACTTATCCCAAAACAAAAATTCGTGAAATCCGTGTGCCATTATCTTTTTCCTCTATTTCAACTTCTCCAACAAATCAACCAGCCTAGAACTATACCCAAATTCATTATCATACCAACTCAAAACCTTAACCATCTTACCATTAGCCTGAGTTAATTTAGAATCAAAAATAGAAGAACAAGAATCTCCAACAACATCACTAGAAACCAAATAATCCTCATTATATCTCAAAATCCCCTTCATCTTCCCATTAGCGGCCTTTTTCATAACCCTATTAATATCATCAACACTAGCGGCCTTTTTTAAAATTACAACGAAATCTACAATACTCCCACAAGCTATAGGAGCCCGAATAGATAACCCATCCATTTTCCCCTTTAATGAAGGAATCACCTCGCTAGTAGCTTTAGTTGCTCCGCTAGAAGTAGGAACAAAATTAATACCAGCAGCTCTCCCTCGGCGAAAATCATGATGAGGAGAATCAACTAATTTTTGCCCCCCAGTATAAGCATGGATAGTAGTCATAAACGCTTTAGAAATTCCAAACGAATCTTCTAAGACCTTAGCCACAGGAGCCAAACAATTCGTAGTGCAAGAAGCCATCGAAATAATTTTATCACTCTTCCTCAAACTCTTTTCATTAACACCCAAAACAATAGTTCTATCAACATTTTTCCCAGGAGCAGAAATAACAACCCGCTTAGCTCCAGCTTTCAAATGTTTCCTCGCCATATTCCCATCTGTAAAAGCTCCAGTAGCCTCAATAACAATATCAATACCTAACTTACCCCAAGGTAAATTCTCGGGATCTCTTTGAGAATAAACATCAATTTTTTTATTACCAACTTTAATAAAACTATTACCAGAAGAAACCTGCCTGTTATACTTCCCATAAATAGAATCAAATTGTAACAAATAACGAATATTCTCAATGGGATGCAAATCATTAACAGCAACAATATCATAACCCTTCTCAAGCGCAATACGAAAAAACGCACGCCCTATCCTGCCAAATCCATTAATAGCAACTTTCACCTTTTTCATCTCAATAGCATAATATCATTTAGCTTTATTAATCTTTCTTTAATTCCTTAAACTTCGCCAAATATTTAATAACAGCAACAATAAATTCAGCGTGACTCCATGTAAGCGGCGCAACACTCAAGGGGTGGGAATTTACAGGATTCAATTGCTCCGACAAAACCCTAGAATGAAGTGCTTTCTCAACAGCCCAATCAAAAAGATTTTTAGCAATTTCCAAATCATCTAAATTTTTAGCCTTAGTGATATAATATTCAGCAAGCCACATGGTAGAAATAATCCAAGAATTTTCACGCTGTTTATGAACACGATGATAGTAGTCTCCTTCATATCTTGCAAGACCACCACAGTTATCATCGAATCGAAGCCTTTTTAGTGTAGTCTCAATAGTTCGAGTCAATCTCTCATCATTTACATCAAGTAGCCGAAATTCAAGTAACCCATAAAAAGTACTAGCGTCAATAGTCTTATCCATTTTAAGATTGTTATCTTTATCATAATAAACACCCTTAACAAAAATCCCCCGCTCACTATCAAAAGCATACTTAAGCGTAGCACTTCTAACTCCCTCAGCCGCATCTTTATACTTTTTAATATCTTTTTTTAACCCAAAGACTTCTGCAAACTTGCTAGCAGAAATCAGACCAGCATAAACTGTAGAGCACGTAAAAGTATGAATCCCAAGTTTTTCCTCCCATAAATCATAACTTTCCTTTGGTAGCCCAGTATTCTCATCACGGAATGTAGTCATAAAATCCCCCATCTCTTTGATAAAACCATTATACATTTTCTTAATCATTTTGTCCTCATCCCCATACTTTTCATAATGTTTCCAAAGTGCATCCAAGACGAGAGCGGTTTCATCCTCTTGAATTGGTAACTGAATTTTATCCCCCTTTAGCCAAGAATGCCAAGAGCTCCCAAGTGAACCATCGGGGTTATATTTATGTAACAAATATCCTTCATCACTAATAACCTCTGAACAAAATTTAAAAAATTTTTTAGTTAAATTATTATGTCCAGCATGATCTAAACTTCGAGAAATAAGTGCTCCATCACGCGGCCACATATAACTATAAGTATCTCGCTTAAACCGCAGAGTATGCGTATCATTAGCAGCCATTGTCGCTCCATGATTATCAGTCTGTGCTCTAATAATTAGAAGTGACTGTCTAAATAAATCAATAATATCATCATTTAATCCACAAAAATCGATATTTCTTCGACTTGCCCAATCTTTCCAATGAGATGAAGTTTCTTCTATTAGTTCTTTTACTTTATTTTTGAGTCCAGCGGAGACCTCCTCGGGGCTAGTTGAAGAAGAAATGAGTTCGCGAATTTCAGCAACTTCATGATAAGTTTTGCCCACAACAATCCAATAATCGATATATTTCTCTTCACCAGCCTTGATATCTAAACTAAATCCAATAGCAGAATCAGTAGAACCATGTTCAACGGAATTCTTACTCAAAACTCCATCCTCACAATCCACATAAGTTCCTCTTTTTTTACTAACTCCTTCGGATATACCAACAGCATAGTCTCCAAAGTCTCTACCTCCACCCTGCCCTCCACTTAGAAAATAACGCTTCCCCTTATAATTTACAATAGAATTAGTTTTTGGGTCATAGAAAATACTGTCCCCGATATCGTCCTCTGAAATATGAAAATGTTGTGAGAAGAAAACTCTAATTTCTCTCTCCTTGTCAAAATTATTTTTAACCTTTACTCTTCTTAAATAAATATTTTTTTCAAAATGCACACATTCATTCATAACTAATTCAACCCCAAGTCTATCATTCACAGCATGGACATCACTAACTAAAGATTCTTTTTGATATCTAATTTCAATATTCCATTCATCCTGAGTCATCCAACTAAAAATTCCGTCAATCCAAACACCAATGCGATGAATATTCTCAGAAACATGATTTTCCTGTCCGACATAAGGATAATAAAAATCACGAATCAAGGCATTCTTATCAGTACAAACTAACATATTCCCATTGCCAAGAATAATGTGTCGTGTCATATATGCTTTTCAAGATACTTTTCAATATAAGATATCCGAGCTCCAATTTTTTTCAAAGAGCTCCTCTTGTCTAATCCAATTAACTCTTCTGCTAATTTTGAATCTCCTAAACAATCTTGAACCCAATTAGAAAAATCATTTCTGCCTTGCTCGCTATGATGCGAAAAAATATCGTCATCCATATCCATTATCTCTTTTTGTAAATCATATAAGTTAGAAAAAGATTTTCCGTCATTGCAATAAAATCTGTTTTCCTCTTTAACATTATCCAAAATTCTCTCTGCAAGTTTCTTATTTAGCTTCATTTCTTTTTTTCTCCTTTTCTAAACCAGCCTTTGGGTTTTTCTCCAATCAAAGAACCAGCTAATTTTTTATATTCGACAGAAACATCTTGTCTAGGAAAATTAATAACCATAGGAACCATTCTAGAAAGTGCAGACATTACCTTGAAGTTTTCAGGAATAACGGACAAAACTTTCGACCCACTAGCTCCTTCGATATCTTTTTTCTTTAATTCAAATTTCTTTTTATAGGCCTTATTAATAATGATTCCACGAATTTTAGCGTCCTTCTTATCAGCAACACTAATAGCATGAATAGTAGAAGATAGTGTAGGATAATCAGGAGAACTTACAACCAATAGCTCATCAGAGGCAGCCATCGTGGCATACATTTCATCATTCAAAGATGGAGAGGAATCAATTAAAATAACATCATAGATATCACGTAGTTCTTTGAGTTTATCTCTTAATCCCAAGGGTTCTGTATCAAATGGTGCGAGTTTCCCAGGAATAATATGAAACCCTAACTCATGCTGATAGATTGATTCAAAAATAGAATGATTATCGTTCAAAACATGATGAAGTGTATATTTTGGAGTTAGTAAGCCTAAATGTAAACCTAAATGAGGAGTGGAAAAGTTGGCATCAATCATTAAAACTTTCTTCCCATAATCTCTAGTCAAAGATGCCCCTAAATTTGAAACGACAGTTGTTTTTCCAACCCCACCCTTTAGTGAAATCACTCCAAAAACTTTAGCCGCCCCCATTTAAGATTTCCCCCTTTATTTGTTCAATAATTCTACTCCTCACCCTTGCTGGACTGTTTATTGTCTTATCAATAGTAGAAATAATTTTTTTCTTATCTTTCATCTTTCCAATCCTCTTTCCCAAGACTCCCATACCCAAAGTATTCTCAGTCCAATTTGCAAAATCATTTTTATCTTTATTTACATGATACTCGAAACATTCATTATCAATAATTTTTAATTTATCTAAAAGTTCTTTTAAATTCCCAGCACTATCACCGTTGCTAAAATAAAATCTGTCCATCACCATTTTATATTTACCATCATTTAATCTTTATAAATTTATTTCATTTGTAATAATCTTACCATTCTTCAAAAATCCTCGCTCTTTCAAAATATCATTAATCTCCATTTCTAAATCCTGTAATACATTCATATAAGCAATAAACGCATCATAAGGACTGTCATACGGATTGAAATATTTATGGACATCTCCGTCGTTAAAATATTTAGTACACATATAGTAAAAATGGTCTGACGTTTGTAGTTTTCTCCATTTGTGAATTAAATTTCCATTTCCAGTTAATTTCACTTTCTCACTCAAAGCATAAATACGATTCATAGCAGCGTCTTGAATCTCATTTCCCCTCCATGCACTCAAATCCCGCTCCATATCAGCCCACGAAATAAAATTATGGCAATCATACTCACCTCTAGCCTCATAAGAATCTACAACCTCAGAAGGAGTCTTAAAATTATTGTCAGGATGTTTCAAAAATTCTTCAGGCAAATGACGAAGGAACTCAAAAATTCCAGTATCTTCCCACTGATGTTCACCAAAAGTCTCATAATCCATAAACAAATTTACAATTTCACCATTACCATTAATTGCATTTAGCCACTGAACATATTTTGGAGCGGTCAGTGGCCACTCTTTCCAGTCCCGATTAGAAAACCTAAAAGCAATATCGTCGCTTAACTTGTAATTTTTCAATAGGACCTTAATCTTTTCACTCCCCCTGGGACGATACAAAAAATTTGGAGATCTCCATTTCAACAAGTGGTCGGCACCTTCGGCAATAATTCCCTTGTATCCCATAGCCTCGATCTCATTTGCCAATTCATTATTATAAATTAACTCCGTATTTCGAAATACTCTAGGACTAATTCCAAATAATTGCTCAATTAATTTATCATGTAATCTTACCTGTTCACGGAATTCATCTTTATCAAACAAAAATGATAGGGAATGATAATAGGTTTCACTTAAAATCTCAACCCGACCGGTGGCAACCAAATCCTGAAAACTTTTTAAAACCTCAGGCGCGAATTCTTCCAACTGTTCTAGGAAAACACCACTAAAAGAAAAACTAACTTTAAATTCAGGATGTTTATTTAGCAATTCCAGTAAGACCGCATTACTGGGTAAATAACATTTAGCAGAAACTTTATCAACAATCCATTTATTATCTAATTTTGTACCAGAGGAGTCTGCGAAGTATTCTTTCTCGTGCCCAATATCAAAAATAGAATATCTCCGAATTCTATAAGGCTGATGAACCTGAAAGTAAAAACACATTGAAACCATTATTATTTTTCAGTGAGTTCCTTGTAAATATCAACACATCTTCGTGCAGGTTTATCCCACGTTAATTTATTTACTTCACTTAATCCCTCCTTCTTCATAGTGTTATGCAGTTCATTATAATTTAATAATGAAACAATTTGATTAGCCATTCTATCTGTATCCCAAAAATCAACCTTAAAAACATTGTTTAAAATCTCTCCCGCCCCAGTTTGTTTTGAAATAATTGTCGGAGTCCCTTTGCTCATAGCTTCAAGAGGAATAAGCCCAAAAGGCTCACTTACCGACGGCATAACATAAACATCAGCCATACTAAAAAATTTATTAGCCTCATCTCGCGTGTAAAATCCATGAAATAATATTTTGTCTTGTAATCCCATCTCAGCAACTTTTCTAATCATTTGATTCATCTGATCTCCGCTACCAATCATAATAAAAATAACATTATCATAAAAATTCGCTACCTTAGCCGCAGCTTCAATAAAATAATCTGCCCCTTTTTGTAAAGTCATCCTGCCTGCGAACAAAATTACTTTATTTTTTTCTTTAAATTTTGGAAAGTCAAAATCTTTATCGGAACCAACATCAATCTTCGCATGATAAACAATTTCAATTTTTGCAGGGTCAATATGATAACTCTCAATAAGCCTCTGCTTTACCCTCTCACTAATTGTAATAACTTTATCAGCCTTATCCATTCCATCTTTTTCAATAGAATAAATATTAGGATCAGCCCCTGCACCACCTGACTTATCAAACTCAGTAATATGCATATGAACAACCAAGGGTTTTTTCATTTTTTCACTCGCTCTAATAGCAGCCGGAAATGTTGTCCAGTCATGAGCATGCACGATATCAAAGTCTTCATCTTCTACAATTGTACTAACTCTCTCCGCAAAATTATAAACCTCCGAAATAAGATTAACCCCATATAAATTTATAGTATTGTCCTGTCGCATCTTCAAATCACCAGACGAAAGCAGTCTTTGTACCTCTGTCTTATAACTTTCGTGAGTTATGTAGGCTCCAAGTAAAGACGGCACCCGCTTAAAATTTATCTTCTTTCCTTTAAATCTATCCGCAATTAAAACTCTAAGATGATGATTTTTAACTTCATCAGGGCCAAATGGCATAACATAAGTTAGGTTAATATCATCCATCTTCACCATCTCTTTCGTCAGTTCATAACAAACTATTCCAGCCCCCCCAGCGAAAAAAGGAGGAAATTCCCAGCCAAGCATTAAAACTTTCACCTTATCATCTCTAGAGAAACACAATAAGCTGACTATTAAACCTTTCCCTGATAAATTAGTACAAACAGTTAAATATTTACCAATCTTAAAATATTTATGAAAGAAATGATAAACTTAGATCAATGCGTATTAAATGCACTAAACCTTTTTTCTGGAGTTAATTTACCTAAGATAAAACATAATTTCAAAAATCCACTAGTCGTGGGGAGCGGCAACGCAGCAGCCTTAGGAAAAATACTTTTCACAGGAGTTTTCGCAAACGAAAGTAATTACCTAGAAAAAATAAAAACCGAGAAAGTAGATGGCTGCATATTGATTTCAGCTTCCGCCGGCAAACACTCTCCAATAATTGCAAAACAAATGAAAAATAAAAAAATAAAAACCATCCTTCTAACAAATAACGAAAAAGGCGAAGCAGTCAAATTAGTTGACCAAACATACATCTTCCAAAAAAACATAGAACCATACACATACAATACCTCAACATATCTAGGAATGATTTTATCCAAAACAGGTGAAGACCCGAAAAAAATTATAAATTTTCTAGAAAAAATAAAAGTTCCAAAACTAAAAAAATATGAATATTACTATTTTATAGTCCCAGAAAAATTTGACGAAATTCGAGAATTTTTTGAAACTAAATTCGATGAGCTATTCGGACCCATGCTTCAGGGAAAATCTTTTACATATGAGCAGACTAAACATGCAAAAACCGTTATACATTCAGACAAAGAATTATTTATTAGTTTAGGAAAAGAAAACAAAGTATTTGGTAAAAATAAACTGAATTATAAAATACCGAAATGGGCGGACTTTGGATTAATATTTTGTTTAGGTTATTATTTTATAGGGAAGATACAGAAAAACAACAAGCCATGGTTCAAAGAGAATATAGAACGTTACATAAAAGAAGCCAGTAATATATTTGGCGAAGAAATTAAAGTCATGAGTTAGTTTTCACAACAATCTTTATATATAAATAAGTCGATAAAATAAAATGATATATGAAAAAGAGCCAGAAGATTTTAATTCAAAATTCTATATAGTTGGTTGTTTTGTGGAATGTAATAATAAAATAGTCTTACTTCACAGGCAAGACCATAAGCCACAAGGAAATACATGGGGAATCCCCTCTGGAAAGGTAGATGATGGAGAAGGTATATTTGAAGCAATAGCAAGAGAAATAAGAGAAGAGACTAGTTTTGAAATCCCCCATTCCAAGATAAAAGATTTCCAAAAAGTCTATGTGAGATTTGAAGGCTATGATTTTATATATCATATTTTTCATACAGAATTAGATGAGCCCAAGGAGATACGGATTAACCATGAAGAACATAAAGATTCAAGATGGGCTTCAATTCCTCATGCTTTAAGTATGCCGTTAATGGAAGATGTAGATAGGACTATAGAATTATATTATAAAGTATAAATGTAAAATAAATACCCGGAATAAAAAATTCCAATCTCTAAAAACTTCAAAACAATTTCTCCTGTCTCTCTCCTTCAACAATCGCTCTAACATCAACCCCAAACACATCAAAAATTCCCTCTACCGCTGGTAAAATCTGTTTTTCCAAATAATATTCTATATTATACTTTACCCGCTCGCCTTTTAAAAAAACATTATCCCCAACCCTTTTACCAGTCCCCTCTCCAACAAAGTACTCCACAAATGTCCCTACTCCAACTTTAACCCCAGCCTCAATCATCTTCTTCGCAGCAGCAACATGCGGGCCCTCTGAGATATAATCCCCGATCTCTCTTTTCATCTTCGTCTTAATCATTAAATCTTCCATCTCAACATTACGTGTCTTCAGTTTTCCCACAACATCTTTTACCAACTTCAAAGCATCTTTTTCATTACCATCTTTTAAAATCATTCTCAAAACTTTATCTTGCAATCTCCTAGATAAGCTACACCAATCCCGACGCACAGTTTCAAATCCACGAATTTTAATCTTGCCACTCGTGGACAATAGGGCATACTTTTTTTTAGCCCCCGTTTTTGAACCTCTCTTCGCAACAAAAAGTCCTCTCTTGAAAAAGTCTTCCAAATCTAATTCAATGATTCCTGGAAAGTCCTCATTAATTTCTTTCAAAAAATTTAAAATTTCCTCACGACTTTTTCCTCCACTCAAAAAAACTATACTATCTGTGTCTCCATAAATAATTTTGTAACCTTTTCCTGAGATCTTATCCATAGTGTCATGAGTTAACTTTCTAACAAAGGCCAATGTGGCAGCTGCAGCCTCACGTGAATAATATCTGGCTCCATAAAAGCCTTGATAACCAAAAGTCGCATTGGCCAAAAGTTTGTAAGCATTACTCCGAGCCTTCTTTATCGGACTCTTATCTGCTGCGTATTCTTTCTTAACCTCTTTACGTTTATCAACAATCTCCGATAAAAGCGTAGAAAAAAAACCAGGCTTCTTGTCAAAATAAACTCGTGTAGGATGTCCATCAAGTTCAAACTCTGGAGATTCATAAACATCATCACCATTTTCAAACCCCAAACTCTGTCCTGAAATATTAAACGTAACAATAAGACTAGAATGCATACTGGTAAAATCAAACATAACTATATCTTCATAAAACCCAGGTGTAGGCTCAAACACAAATGCGCCGCCAAACTTTCTCTTCATCTTCCTTTCGTTAGTCTCACTGTGACCCGGTCGCCTTTCTGCAATCTCATTGAATCTATCCAAATTATGTAAAATATGATTCTCGACATGTGTTGCCATCCTATCTCGTGTCACATCAAAAACAGGCTCTTTAACAATATGGCAAAACTCATTAATATCAGGCCAAATCTTCAATGCTAGCTCATGCGTCACAACAGCATCTTGCATACTATAAGAGAAAAATCTTAACCAATCACTATCTCTCATATTTCCAAGTCTAGTAAAATCAAAGTCTTCTTTCTTGGAGCCAATCAGTTCGCCAGCAACCTCGTTTAAACTTAGAGTCTCACTTTGCAAATACTGTGAAAAAACTACATCAATAAAACGATATAAATCAACATGAACCATCCCCGCAATCTTCCCAGAAGGAATTCTTCCCCTGATAAAAACAGGATTTCTACTATTAACTCCCAAATCCAGTTTCACTTTATAAAAATCAGCACGAGCCTTTAGATAAGGCAAATCAAAACCATCTGAAAAATACCCAGTCAATATATCGGCATCAGCCTCACGAACCAAATCAGAAAACCTTTCAATCATTGCGACTTCATCCTCGACAATCTCAACATAATCAGGAGAATCATCAACATCTTTCCAGCTAATAACTTTTTTTATATCTCCAGAGCAAACGGAAATCATTAAAATTTCACCCTCGCCAATCTCACGACCAGTCGTCTCAATATCATAAGCCAAAATCTTCGGTATAAACTTTTTGTTCCCCTTAATCGGATTAATACTCTTAGCAAAATAACAATCATCGACACTAAGTCCTTCAATCATCCTCAAGGAATCATTATCTTCGGTTTCAACCCTATACCAATCTAACGGATTAATTTCTTTCTCTTTGATGTATTTAGTAATTAAGGGAATATCGTGTTCTCTCCTAACCTCGACATCTTCAATATCTCCCATCTCTGACATCATATCATGAATATCTTTATGATTACTAATCCAAACCCGAATCGCCTTGACACTCTTTCCCAAAAACTTTTTATCCAAAACCTCCATTCGTAAAATTTTACTCACTCTCCCCATTTTTCCGACTTCAAGTCCACCAATCCTTTTTATTATCTTGTCAGAATCAGCCCCTTCTCGCAAAATCAAATAAAAATTAGCTTCATAATAATCCACAACACAAATCTTTCGTTCATTTCCATCTCGCCCAATCATTTGAACATAATTTTGCCCTTCAAAATCAAAATAATCATAATCGATGGGAACAAATTCGAAATCCATATATTTAACAATCAATCAATCTTTATATATTTTCTGCGCAAAGACTGTGACTACTCCAGCATAATAACATACAAAAGATTTATAAACTTATTAGCTGTGGTATAGTTATGGTATCAATAGCAATTTCAACACCAATAGGAGGATCATTATATACTCAAATGCGAGAATACAAGAATCCTTCGAGGAAAGATGTCGAGGGAGTTATAAAAATTACACCTCCGCAAGATAGGGATGCTCATCCACATAATAATTATAAAAATAAAATAAGGGAAAGTTTCCCGAAAGATAGGAATTGTTTTGAAAATACTATCGGAAGCACAATAGACTCTTTTGTATAATGAGAAAGAAAATGATTGAAGAACTAGCAAGAGATATGGGGTCTAAAATTACTTTTAATAATAGTGTGGAAGCTATAATGGAATACAAGGGAGAATCAGTAATAGGAGGAGACCCTAAGGCTAAGTTTAATTACAAATTTTCTGGGGAAGAATATAGCCATATAGTTTTATATGAAGGAGAAACTAATGATGAAATAATATCCCTGGGAATTAGTGAATTAGATTATTATCTTGATGAACTAATAACTGTTAAAGTATTATCTACAAAGGGAGCATCCACAAGAATTAAGGTATACCATGAGCTTAATGAACTTAGTGCTGCCAATGACATTGAAAAATATAACGACATTGCAATTACTTTTTATCGGAGATGCAAACAAAAGGGCGTAGTCCCAGCAGATATTGGAGACATCTTCCGTTATAGATTAGGTTCAGAATTAAGTTGATTCAATATCAAAAACTATTTATATTTTGAAATCATTGTATTATTATGAAAACATTACCACCTAAAAGACTCAAGAGCGAAAGCCCACTAATCCTATCCTGCTTAGGAGGTAATCCCCCAGAAAATGCACTTCTAGATGATCAGAGATATGTTATAAGTTTAATAGAAAATCCATTAGGTAAAATATATCCATATCTAAATTTCTCAGAGGTTTTATCTGTTATAGATGAATATTCACAATTCAAAATATTCCTTCATACTAAAAACATATATGAAGCATTAAAAAAAATCAACAAAGACTTCTTTCCGAAACTAAATAGACGTATACATTATCTTTCAGAAAGTCAAGAATTAAAACTAAAAAAACTGGATATTTATAAAAAAAAGAAGTCCTTAGAAAAAAGAATTGATACTATACCAGACGAGTTACAAAAAGAAATCATTTACGGCATGGTACATCCTATTTGCCCAATTATAGAAACGAAAGTCCCATTATTCAAAAAAAGAAACCGTGGAAAGATATATGCGAAAATAAGGTCGGAGGAGATATCAAGGATTATTAATACATTCTCAAGGGAATATTTCCCAGAATTTTGTTAGTTGAATAATTCCAAAAACTACTTATATCTAAACTTACTATTTATCAGTATGGGAATACAAATATCAGAAATAGTGCCAAAAAAAGAAATCAATCTGTCAGACTTAAAAAACAAAACCATAGCAATAGACGCCTACATCACACTCTACCAATTTCTTACAACAATTCGACAACCAGATGGGACACCACTTCAAGACAAAAATGGCAATATAACATCTCACCTCTCCGGACTATTTTATAGAAACATAAATCTTTTGCAAGAAGGAATCAAGCCAGTTTATGTATTCGATGGAATTCCACCACTACTAAAACAACAAGAAATCGAAAAAAGAAAGGAAGCAAAAAGAATAGCCGAAGAAAAATATAGACAAGCGAAAGTAAGAGACGATATAAAAGAAATGAAAAAATATTCTTCTCGGACAGTAAAAATAACAGACGAAATAATTAAGGAATCAAAAGAATTACTAGAAGCGCTAGGCATACCGGTAATTCAAGCCCCATCCGAAGGAGAAGCCGAAGCTGCGACTCTAGCAAGACAACATAAAGTTTGGGCAGCAGCATCCCAAGATTATGATGCACTTCTCTATGCAACCCCATATTTAATTCGAAACCTAACTTCTGCTAGAAGAAAAAAACTCCCCTCAGGTCTTTACATAGATGTGAAACCAGAATTAATAGAATTTCAATCTGTTCTAAATAAATTAGGAATAGACAAAGATCAATTAATCTGTCTCGCAATACTTGTAGGAACAGATTATAATCCAGGAGGGATAAAAGGTCTCGGACAGAAAAGAGCATTGGAGATAGTCCAGCAACATAAATATCCAGTTGAAATATTTAACTATGTCTCAGGTAAATTTGACTTCATATTCGACTGGCAAGAAGTATTTAAACAATTTCATGAATATAAATCAGAGTATATAGAAAATATAGAATTTGATGAAGTTGATGAAATAAAATTGAAAGAAATATTATTAAAACATGATTTTTCAGAAGCAAGAATTGAATCAGGGATACAAAAATTAAAAGCTATAAAAGAAAAGGAAAAACAAAAAGGGTTGTCGGATTTTTTTTGAGAAAAAAATAGTATATGTTACTTAATAGTGACTACAATAGGAAAGTTTTTAAATAAAGATTATCCTTACTTTTATATATAAAATGACAAAAAAGGAATTAATACGAAGTCAAAGAGAATTGGAAGCTGTCGCTGACTTAATGATGGAAGAACTTAGAAGACCTAACGAGAATTCTGTTTCTAGATATACTAGGGTTATTTACGAAGGTGCCACATTTATTAATGGGCAAAAGTCAGAGTGGAATACTACTGAAGCTAATTTTAATAAAGAAAATTTAGACAAGGGAATTTATACTCAAACTGGAGTAGATGATTTACATGATTATAATTTTAATGAAGTGGCAGTAGCAAGAGATTTGCAGGAACATAGATTTAGATTTTCTCCAAAAGGAATTCCATTGCCAATAGAAGAAGCGACCCATTTTGAAAATATGCCTGAATGTATTAACTTTTACGACAATGAAATGAGAGAATTTACAAGAGAATATACGAATTCTAGGTTAACAAGAGTTTTGAGAGTTGAGCAAAGAATAATTGCTAATTCAAATGGTGGAAAAGTAATACAATCTATCCCTTTTTTCGAAATGAGCTATTCTCATGGATATAGTCCAATTCCTACGAGTAGGTCTTTATCGGTTGTATGCAATTCTGATGATGACATTAGAAGATTACCTGAAATGATTAAGTATATTGCAGATCCAACGCCAGATAAAAGAATTAAGAAGTCTAAGACATTTAGTCAAGCGTTTGGAGAATTATATAGAATCTCTCCATTAATATTTGGTAGCTTAGAAGGGGCAGGGATTCCTTTGTCGGGACTTTACGATGTTGTTATGCTTACCGGCGTTCCAGTTCATGAAATTTTTGGACATCATTTTGAAGAGCCCATCAGATTTTTAGATTTTGGAGAATCTGGAACATTTAAGCACGGACAAAGAATTCAAAATAAAAATTTAGTTTTAAAAGATAATCCGGCTCAAAAAATAGCAGACTTTAGAGTTGCAGGTTTTACTTATTTTGATGCTTATGGAAGAAGAAGAGAAGAAAGAACACATTTTAAAGATGGAAAAGTGGATGGTTTTTTAGGGAGTGAATATGCTGACCCTGAAAAATTAAAACAATTTATCAATTTAGAAAGAAGTGAGTTTGTTGGAAATGCGAGCCAATATGTAGACGGAATGTTTCCTCAGCCTCGTATGAGTTGCACTGTTGTTGACGGACATACAGAAAAACTTGATTTAGAAGGAAAGATTTTATTGGTTTCACATGAAGGACATACTCAGCCACAGGACAAAACTTATATGGTTAAATCTTCTGAAGCTTATGTTATTAGAAATGGAGAACCTCAAAGAGTGATTCCTCTTCAGGTAACTGGCGGAATAAATCAGGCATTAGCTAATATGGTTTTGCTGGATGATGAAAGTTATCAAACTGGAATGTGTGGAAAACCAGAGCCTGTCTATTATCCTCAATCAAGGGGAATTGCTCAAGTCCCAACTTCACAATTCGCAAAAAGTCAATTATGGAAAGGACAGCAAGTTTATCCTCTTCCAATATCCGATGTTCACTTAAAGGTGCTTCAGGGAAAAAAATAGGAAACTTGTCCCTGAATTCCATGAATTTTATTTTGATATCAGAACTGATTTTGAAGAATTTTATTTAACTATGTCTCAGGTAAATTTGACTTCATATTCGACTGGCAAGAAGTATTTAAACAATTTCATGAATATAAATCAGAGTATATAGAAAATATAGAATTTGATGAAGTTGATGAAATAAAATTGAAAGAAATATTATTAAAACATGATTTTTCAGAAGCAAGAATTGAATCAGGGATACAAAAATTAAAAGCTATAAAAGAAAAGGAAAAACAAAAAGGGTTGTCGGATTTTTTCTAACCCCGAATGATAACAAACCAAATATAAAAAATATAAGATAACAAAAATACAATTCCCTCGGTCCTACTAAGTTCCCCCTTTTTTCCAACAAAAACAAAAACAAATAACAATAAAGTAGACAAGAACATAACCCCAATGTCAAATCCAATAAAATTAGGAATAGCTAAAGGAGATATTAGTGGCACAATACCCAACACCCAAAAGATATTAAAGACATTGCTTCCAACAACATTTCCAACGGCTAAATCAACATTATCCCTCATTACGGCAACAATACCAACAACTAGCTCAGGTAAACTTGTCCCAAGAGCAATTATAGTAGCAGAAATTAGATACTCACTCAATCCAAAAACCCTAGCAATTTCAATGGCTCCACCAACAACCCATTCTCCTCCGAAATAAATCCCAATAAGTCCTAAAACTAATTTCAATCCAACAATATAACTAGATTTATCAACAATCATACTAACATCGAAATACTTTCGCTCGTCCTTGGAGATATAAAAAATATAATATAAAAAAACCCCGAAGAAAGACAGCAAAACAAACCCATCATTTCGGGTCAAAAATTCTTTTCCTCCTCCAATCAAATTTCCAGTTAAATCAAACAGAACAAAAGCTGAAAGCATGGCGAATGGAATTTCTCTCCAAACAGTCTGCTCTCTAATATAAATTTTTCCAATCATCATAACAATACCAAGTACTAACAAAATATTTGCAATATTGCTTCCGATTATATTACCAAATACAATTTCACTATTTCCACTAACAGCCCCAAATAAATTTACAGCTAACTCAGGCAAACTAGTTCCAAATGCAACAACAGTCAGTCCTATAATTAGATTGGAAACACCAAGTCGTTTAGCAATAGAAGAAGAGCTATCAACAATCCAGTCCGCACTTTTAATCAGAAGATAAATCCCAAACACGAATAGAATATATGTAATCACCATATTAATTCACAGTAAGGCTTATATAAAAGTTTAACCATGAAATAAGATGATAATTGGAATACTCCTAGGCATTTCATTGACGGTTAATCTGACATCTGCCCTAATAATCTTTACATCAAATATGGGTATTCTTAGAGAAAATCTGGCAACGGGAGCTGTTATAGGTGTGGGGCAGATGAGTTCGTATGCGGTTATAACCCTAATAATATCACTTATAACAACATTCGCTTTGATGCTTTATCTCAGGAAACCAAAATATTAAATTCTGCTTTTCAAATCCTCTTTCGCAACCTCTGCATCCGCATGTATAGTGGCTCTATCTTGATTAGCCTGAACCTTCTCCGAAGCTTCTTTCATTGTCTTAATTTTCGTACCAATGTATTTCATAACAATGGAATAAACAACACCAAAAACAGCTCCCATAATTAAAGCTATTATTCCAATATACCAAGCTGTCACAATAGAATCAATCCAAATCACAAAATCCTTTCCAAATCCCTGCATAGCTAGTGTAGCAATAATTCCGCTTCCAATTAAACTCCACCAAATATTCCAGTCAAAAATCTCACTAACTGGCATGATAATTAATTCGGTCAATAGAATCCAAAGAATAACCGAAAAAATAAATATCCAACTTAAAGTTAATTCTACTCCGAAAAGAACTTTAGTGATTGGTCCCACATATTCATTTATAGCAACAATCCTTTTGTCTGCCTTGGTTTCAAATGGTTTATATTTTCCAAAATCAATCTGACCTGTGCCAGAATCAATAGGTAAACTTCCAGTTATATTTTGAATCTTTTGATAATCTTCTCCCTTTATTCCAGTGCTAGGTTGCTCTATGGCAGAGACAAAGATTAATCCAAACAGAACAAATAATAAAACAACTCTTTTCATGGATTAAAATAGAATTTCTTACTTAAAAAAGTTTAGGATTAACTTGTGGCGGCCCCGACTTCACCTTCTCTGGATTCCTTGGCAAGTTTTTGTGTGGCGGTATTTCTTTCAATAGCAACTTTCGCTTTTTCTACATATGTATCTAATCCACTCTCATCGAAAAAGTACCGAATATAAGGAATAGTAAAAAACATAAATATGCCACCTAAAATCGCAATCCAATAAGGAGTGGTGCTGATAGTATGTATTCCTATATTAACAGAGGTTTGCCCCACTTTATTTATTTCCTTAATATCTAACCACTTACCAATAACTAAAAGAAAGTAATAGAATCCATAGAATGCCCATGTTCCCCTGGCAATCATCAAATCTTTAGTTTTGACAGTAAAAATCACCATTATTAGAAAAGGAATAACCGTTAATATTGTCAATCCCATTGCCCCATAGGAGGTACGGAGTGCCTCTAAAAAATCTGCAGGGATACCCATAAAAGAGATAGATGTAATAGCAATAGTTATTCCCCATTGAATGAATGAGTTACTCTTAGAAAAAAATGAAGAAATAATGGTATATATTACCATTCCGAGTAATATCGCAAAAAACAATTTTGATAACCATTCATTATCTCCAAAAGCGACATTTTGAAAAGCATTTTCTACAAAAGACTGTCCTCCTCCAATTACTCCTCTTACAGCAGTTCCCGCTTCTGCACCTATTTCCTTTCCGGTTTTAACAGCCAAAACCCCAGCCATCATAGAAACTAGAAACAATCCCAAAATCCCTAACACAAAAAGCCTCTTCATCTTCATATCAAATCAAGACCACAATTATTTATAAACATTCCCATACTAAATTATATAAACATAAAATCATAAGATTAACCATGAAACAGAGAAAAGAAATATTCCCACTCCTAACAATTCTACTAACTTCCCTAGTTTCGGCTGGGCCAGTCGAAGGCGTTCAGCAACTTCTATCAGGACTAGGACAAATTATACTCCTTCTAACTCAATTTATCTCAGACACAATTCTTAATATAAATTCTTTCGATGAATTCCTCTTTGCAAAACTCCTCCTCTTCACAATAATTCTTCTAATAGTTTACACTGTAATAAAAAGGAATCCGATACTCGGAGGGAATAAAACAATTCATTGGATAATTTCAAGTGCAATATCAATCCTATCAATAAGATACATATCGGATGAATTCATTCAGGCAATACTTATACAGTATGGAGCGCTAGCAGTAGGGTTGACAATATTCCTACCTTTGATGATATATTTCTTTTTCATACATCAATCAGGACTTGGTCCAGCGGGTAGAAGAGTTGGGTGGATGGTTTTTATAATATCATTTTTAGCACTTTGGTTATTTAGATATGATGAATTGGGTGAGGCAAATTGGATATATTGGATAGGCATGGGAGTTGCGGTATTCGCAGTAATGTTAGATAAAAAAATACATAAGCATTTTCAATTCTCAGACTTTAGAAAGGTAAGGGCTAGGCATAGAAGCAAGATGAAAAGAGGTCTAATGCGTGATTTAAAAACATTAGATGAAGACCTAGCAAATGGAATAATAGAAAGGGCGGCATATGATAGGGAAATAAAAGACATTAAAGATAGAATAGTCAAATTATCAGATTAATCTAAATTTTGTTTTTGCCATGCGGACAATCCTTATAAGCCATACAGTAGCTATTACTACATTCACTAACATATCTACACACTACGAGGAAATTACCAGTAATCAGTTTTGGTGCCGACCTGCATATTGCCTCTTCCATCCTCCTCCTTTATGGTGCGAGAGAAATCATAAAATTTTGGGATAGAAATGCCTGTTAAACGTAATTTGATTTGTGGGCTAAAAAACAAAAAGCTTTAAATGTATAACTTCAAACTCTAATATATATCAAAATGAAATTAATAAGCTTCAATATTGGAATCAAAATTGATAACTCCCAAGAAATTGGAAATTTTATCAAATCACAAAATGCAGATATAGTTGCATTTCAAGAAATAATCAGACATTTTGACGAATCTGTTCTTGAGATGTATAAATCTCAAAAAGACGTCAAAAAAATTATTGGAAAGAAGTTGCCTTATTCTTTTTTTGGTCCACAATGGATTGCAGATGCTATGAGAAAAAATGGAAATATGCATCGTGATTTTAATGGATTTGTTGAACAAGGAAACGAAATAATTTCAAAATTTCCAATCTTGAATGCAACCAATGAATTTTATCATAAACATTATTCCCTGGAACTAGAATGGGCAAATTTCCATACAGAAGATCACCCAAGATGTGTTCAAATTGTTGAATTAAATGTAAATGACAAAAATTTGCAAGTCCTTAATTTGCATGGATTGTATTCCAGAGATAAACAAGATAGTGAAAGAACTATTAATCAATGTAGATACATTCTCGAAGTTGCTAAAAGAAAAAATATTCCAACAATCATTGTAGGAGACTTCAATTTGTTTCCAGAAACAAAAAGTATTGGAATATTAAACAAAGAATTCAAAAATTTAATTGATGAATATGGGATTCAATCTACAAGACCTAATTTCAATGATGGAACTGATAAAGGAACTAATGTAGTAGATTACATTTTTGTAAATGATAAAATCAAGGTAAACAATTTTGAAGTTATTAATATAAATATCTCAGACCATCTTCCCCTAATTTTGGATTTTGATATTTTAGATTAAAAGAGTTTGAAGTTATAACGATTCTATGACGCCCACAAATCAAACTTCTCCGTAAAATCAAAGATTTTACTACGACCACGCCTTGCAGGCTCTCCTCCTTTTAGTCGTCGGGACGTCTAACAAGGATTATGAGGAAAATTCCTACTGAATTTTCCCAAATTCAAAATCAGAGATTTTGAACTTCTCATAATCCTGATGTATCTAATCCATTTATTCTCCCTTCATTTTTATTATCGCTATTCGAACCCTATTCAACCCGCTTCAAAATCTCCTCCAAAGGCGGTAGTCTAAAATCGTCAGAATTCATCCTATTTTCCATCCCAAAATTTTCTCCCTACCTTGTCAACCCATCCAAGAAATTCCCTACAGTTTTCCACACTAGAATTATGAAATCTTATATCTATCCTTCATCCCCAACTTTCTTCTTCTCTCCCCTATTCATCAAAGCCATAAAAACCCCAATCCCAATCCCTTTCACTACCAATGAACAAACTCTTTCACTCCCAATGAAAACCCTTATAAACCCAAGGCACCTACAAGTATCATGTTAAAAGAAGACATAAGAAGAGTAGTCACATCTCAAAGAGCAGACCTACAAATAGAGCTACCCAATATATCAAGAGAAAAATTCAAAGAAATAGAGCTACTCCCAGGTTTCGCAATAATTATATCAGGAATAAGAAGATGCGGCAAATCCACTCTGCTTATGCAACTAATAAAAACAAAACAAAGCTTCTACTATCTAAATTTTGAAGATGAAAGATTACTAAACTTCTCTATAAGCGACTTCGAAAAACTGCAAGAAGTCTTCCTAGAAGAATTCGGGCAAAGCAATAATTACTTTTTCGACGAAATCCAAAATATAGATAAATGGGAATTATTTATACGTAAAATTTTAGATAAAAAAAAATATGTAACAATAACAGGTTCCAACGCCTCCCTACTTAGTAAAGAATTAGGAACGAAACTTACGGGCAGGCACCTCAGAGAGGAGCTATTTCCTTTCTCATTCAACGAATTTTTAACACTAGAAAGAAAGAAGGCTACCATAAACTCCTTCAAAGAATACTTTTTCAATGGAGGATTCCCGGAATATCTACAGTTGAAAAAAAGCGCTATTCTAAATGAACTTTTAACAGATGTCGTAATAAAAGATATAGCAATAAGGCACAAGATAAAGAATCTAAAATCGTTACGAGAGATGGCCGTCTATTTAATATCTAATACAGGAAAAGAATTCTCCTATAACTCTCTAAAAAAAGTATTTAATCTAGGCTCTGTAAACAGTGTAATATCCTTCATATCTTATTTTGAAGATAGCTACTTATTATTTACTCTTCCAAAATTCAGCTATTCAATGAAAAAACAGCTGGTTGCTCCAAAAAAGATATATTCAATAGACAATGGATTGTCGAACATAAACTCAACATCATTTTCTAAGGACCTAGGAAAGATGTTGGAAAATATGGTTTTTACTCACCTGAAAAAAAGACACGCGGATATATTTTTCTTTCAAGACAAAGGAGAATGTGATTTTGTTATCAAAGAAAATTTAAAAATAAATAAAGCTATACAAGTTTGCTACGAGTTAAATGAGGACAATAAAAAGAGAGAAATAGATGGACTCTTAGCTGCGATGACCACCTTTAATTTAAGAAATGGGTTAATCCTAACATATGACCAAGAAGACGAATTAACCCTAGATAACAAGAAAATTTTTCTAAAACCGGTTTGGAAATGGTTATTAGAATAAGTTGGAGTGTAGTTCTCTACCAAAAACCGTAAGAAACAAAGTTTCTTGCTCACCCCTTCCGATACCCAACAATCCTTCTTGATTTCCCAACACCCTCATAAATAGGAATTTCGTCTTCTCCCCTTCCCCTCTTTTCACCCTTTTCCATTAAGGAAACAAAAACCCCAATCCCAACCAAAGCCAACCCAGCTCCCGCAATATAATTCAAATTAATAATATTCAAAATCTCCCAACCTAAGTCAATCATCCTGAAACCCACCACCATAACCAATATCCCGAAAACCGAGATAACATATCCAGTCACTTTTTTTGCCATTATTTTTTATACTTATATTTCAGTACTAATAAATTAAACAAATGATTCTTTATAAAATTTCCCAAAGCCTTGAAAAAACAATTAATCAAAACTTGCCTAATTTGTGAGTACAATTTTAGAGACAATTAATATAACCCATCTATTATATTAAGATTAGAAGAATTATTTGTAATAAAGTAATTGTCCTAAAAATATAATAAAAATGATGGATTTAGAATATCTAATATTCTCATTTAGTTAACAATGATTACGACTCTTTATAAAATATTTTCTTTTGGTCATAACATGGAAAAACAATTTCTTTTAGATGTACGAACTCCCGGAGAATTTAATCAGTCGCACATTAAAAATTCAATAAATATTCCAATGAATGATATTCCCAATAATTTAGAGAAGTTGTCCAAGATAAAAGAGGAAATACTTATAATTTGTCATTCGGGGGCAAGAGCTCACTCGGTTCAAGATTTCTTAACTCAAAACAATATAAGAAACACAAAAATCCTAGAAGGCGGACTTATGTCCCATTCTTAACTCATAAAATAAAACTAATTGAAATCTTACCAGAGATTATAACCTAAAGCCTTCACCTCATAAAAACTTATAAATAAAAAAAGACCTATATCCCCATGAATAAATATTTAGAAATACTAATCGGGCTAATCCTTCTTCTAGTTCCAATCTACATGTGGATTGATAATACAGCAGGATTCGGAACAGCTGCAATACTTTTCCTAAAAGGCGGACTCGTATGGATTTTTATAGGAATCGGTGCAATGTTCTTAATAATTGGCCTAAGTGACCTAAAAGATTAGTTTAACACAATAATTCCTTTAAACCATATCTGATTTAGCCGTGCATGGATAATTTATGTCTCAGTTGCAAAGGAAAGGGACTTTGTGGTAAACCATGCAAAATACTAGCCAAATTTAAACAAAACGCACCAAAGCCAAAACTCCACTTCTCAGGAAAATCTTCCCCAGAACTTTTCGTCGGGAGAATAGGCTATCCCAACATCAATTCAGGAATTCTCACACCCTCGGAAAACGACAATATATCAAATTTTCCATCTGCACAAGAGTGGGCAAAAAACAACTTTTCAATATCAAATATCCTAAGATTAAGAGGTCAATTAATATATGGTAAAGCAAAAACTAATATAAAATCAAACGATAAGATAAAACAAGTCACCCAAGAATTAGCTCTCTCGTCAAAACCTGTTTCAACCGAAATCTTTCTAAAAAAGAAACCAACATTTCAATTTACAATTGACAAAGTCTTCCAGCCAATGACAAATCCAGCACCAATAAAAAAAGTAATCATAGAAGAAAATTTACACGTCCCAAAAAAAGTAGACTATTTAATTAATGATATCGACGCAAAATCAGTCACTGCGATAAACGAACTCTATAAAGCAAATATAAAAATAGACCACTTGCAAAAACTTCTTTCATGTGGACTATTGGGAAAAAAAGAAAATAGGAAAATGGTGCCAACAAGATGGTCGATTACGGCAACCGACGATATAATCTCAAAAGAGCATCTAAAAAAAATAAGATATTTTCCTAAAATTTCCCAAATAACATTACTCTCAGGTAATTTTTTAGGAAATTACATAGAGGCGCTAGTTCTTCCTGGTATATTTTCATTTGAAGCAATAGAATGCTGGATTTCGGGCTCAACCTATTCAGGGCACAAAGATGAATTTGTTCAAGACTATGAGGGATTTAATGGAAGAAAAAAATATGCTTACAATGTAGCTGGAGGATATTATGCAACAAGGTTACCGATGACAGGATATCTCCTTAAGATAAAACACCAAGCGACCGTTTTGACTTTTAGAGAAATTCGCCCAGAATATTATGCACCTTTGGGTGTCGGGATAGTAAGAGAAACCGCAAAGCGAACGTTCGCAAGTAAGCCTAAGTATTTTGACACTATAGACGATGCACTTCAGGACATGCAAACTAGAATTAAAATTCCGATAGAGCGAATCAAAGAAAAATCTTGGGTATTGGAAAGTTATGGGAAACAGAAATCATTATTTGATTTTTATTAAAGCCTAAATATAGGTTGTTCTAATGATAAGCACTACCTGTATTTATGTTAAAAATATTTTAGAAGAATAGAATAACCTTTATTCTATTAACCAAAAATCCCTATCAAAGTTCCCTCAATAATCCCAGCAATCAGCAAAAGTGGAATCACAACAAAGATAAAAAATCTCATCCCTTCACGAATTACATGACCAACATTCCCTTTGCCTTTCTTAACCGACCACCCACCACCAACCACTGACCATCCAAGTTTAAGCCCTATCCCAATAGAAAATAAAACAGCAGGCAATTCAAAAATCCCATGTGGTAAAATTTTCCACATAGTAAGAATACCCTCTTTCATCACAGCATCCCGAGCAACAAACCCAAGTAAATACCCATTTACAACATCTGTAATAACAGGAAGAACGCCAAAAAAAATCCCGAGTGTCATAGCCATAAAACTAGCCCATATATTATTCAAAAAGATAAGAACAATCATTTCTATCGTATTTTTACCTGCAAATTTCAACATTAATTCTTTAATCATCTCATAAATATTAGCTCTAAAAAAAACAGGAAAACTAAACCCAATTAAAAATGTAAGAGCAAAAAGTCCGAAAGCGAAGACAAAAAACCACTCGCACTCTTTCGCAAACTTCCAGCATTCCAAATAATTTTTACTAAAAAATCCTTTCTTCTTCATAAGACAATGTCTGCTAAAAACTATATAAGTTTATCGTGAAAAATATTTACTAATCATTTGTGTCTTTCTAGGATACTTTTTCTTTAAGTAAAAACCATATCCAAGACCAATAATTAAGCCACCAAGATGTGCAGTATTTCCAATCGGCAAACCAAGACCAAGAGACAAAGCCCAAAGCCCAAACATCAAGAAACCCATAGCAGCCCACATAGGCATTGGAATAATGAAAAAGACTAAGACGGGAAGCTTTGGAGTCAAAACCGCTAATAAGCCACCTAAAGCGAAAATAGCACCACTAGCTCCAACTGCATAAACATTTAAATCAATACCAGTTATCATGGCAATTAAAACGAAAAATATCCCAGCGAAAAGCCCACCCACAAAATATATCCAGATGAAACGTTTTTTCCCAATTAGCTTTTCAACAAAATTACCTATAAACATTAACGATATCATATTTGCAAGAAGATGAGTAAGGTTAGCATGCATAAACATACTAGTAATAAATGTCCAAATATTTCTTCCACTTAAAGCGATAGAGGGCATTAACGCAACCCATGAAACTAATTTATTTTCACTAATAAAGTGAGTTAGAATAAGAAATAGAAAAAAAGACACAACATTAATCGCAATTAAAATACTAGTATAAGAAAAATTATGACTAGGCTTTCGGCGATAAACAGGATGACGTACGCCACCACTATTAAATTTTTGTTCGAACCATTGACTCATTTTAACTACTCCCAGAAAGTTTCTCTCTTAATTTACTAGCTAAACTCGTATTCTTGCTAGATGGAGCCAGAGCGCTAGTTCTCTTCTTCTTAACAACCTTCTTCTTAGCAACAACCTTCTTCTTCTTAACAACCTTCTTCTTAGCAACAACCTTCTTCTTAGCAACAACCTTCTTCTTAGCAGCAGCTCTAGCAGCCTTCATTAAATCCATTTTGGCCTTTTTCTCTTTGCCTAATTTATTAGAAGCCCTCTTTCTAGCAGTCTCCAATCTTTTTTTAACAATAGTGAGTTCCCCCTGAATCAGCACTAAATTTTTCTTAGTTCTAGTAATCCCAGTCTTAACCTCACGAATAGGTTTAGCATTATCACTTAATTCATAAATATCTGCACATTCTTCGCAACTGAATCCGTGCTCCAAAGCCTTCTCCTCCCCAACTTCAATATCGCATGATTTACAAACATAAAACCGTTTTGTCTCACGGCTATTTAGAGTTCCTTCGAAAACTACAATTTTCCCAGCTAAAGAATTTTTCAATTTCTCTAAACATTTTTCTATGTTTAAAGTCCAATAATAAATATACCAGCCCTTTCTCTTATCTTTTTTTCTAATAAAAGAAACAAGGTTGTCTGCAGATAACTTATATAGAATATTTCGGACTTGATTAATTGTCAGCTCCATTTTTTTAGCAATTAGAAATTCGTTAACATCCTTTTTCCTAAATAGAATCTCAACAATCCTACCATTGCCTTCACCGGCCATTTCCTCAACCAGGTCATGAAGAAGTTTAACTTGCATTACTGATAAAAATAAATTTCTTTTATATACCTTTCTCTCTTGCAATTTTTGCGTATAAATTAATTATTTTTTTAAGATAAATCAGCCTTAGATAATTATTGATTGTAGTCCAATTATAAACTAAAAGAAATTTTATGATAAAAAGAGTTTATTATTTTAGTGAAAATAAGAGGTAAGAATCGAGAACTTCATCTGTCGTCATTAAAAAATTACTATAAAGCTATAAAAAAGAAATAGTATAAATAATGTTATGGGATTATTTAAGAAGAAAGAAGAGGTGCCAAAGATTCCGACGTCCCCATCTTTGCCTTCATTGCCATCTCTTTCGCCTATATCAGAGGAACCAGTAAAGAGAGATCTTCCAGGATTGCCTTCTTTCCCATCAAATTCTAAAAATGAAAATCTTAATCAAGAAATGGTAAAATCAGCTGTGTCTGAAATGCCATCTCCTGGAGAAAAAGAGGTGCATGAAGAAATTCCAAAAAGTTTTCCAATGCCAGAAGTGCCAAAAGAGGAGTCATTGATTCCTCAAAAGCCTTCTATAGAAAGCTCAATTCCAGAATTACCAAAATCAATAGTCCCAATGTCACAAAAAATAAAGCTAAATGAATCAGAATCCTCACAGCATCTACCAGTCCCTGTACCACTTCATCCTACTCCGATTTCAAACCTAAAGCAAAACGATCCAATATTTGTAAGGATAGATAAATTTCAAACAGCACAAAAAAGTTTTGAAGAAATAAAGTCTACAGTAGTGGAAGCAGAGGTGGTTCTTAAAAAAATTAAGGAAGTAAAATCTCAAGAGGAGGAAGAAATAAAAGGCTGGGCTGAAGATATTATAAAACTTAAATCAAGATTAATGGAAATTGATAGTGATATCTTTAGTCATTTATAAAAAATTTATAGCCTATAAAATTAAATCAAAAAGAATTTTTGGAGGATAGGTTTTTCTATTTCCAGAAAATTTCTTTTTTCTAAAAAGAAAAAACCCATGGCAACAACAGAAGAACTTTTTATTTCAATATCTCCGCAATCATATTTAAAAAACAAGTCTGCAATATTAATGTGTCAATCAGATCTCTTAAAAGCCTTAAAGCGTTTACAAAATATAAAAGTTTTAACAACTCGGAGAAATGATTATAAAAAACAATTCTTTCACTTACTTTCTGCGATATCAAAAAGGACGGAATTAATACAAAATAAATTGCCAACACCACAAGTTCCAAAGATTTTTTCTCATAAAGATAAAATCGTAGCAGAGCATAAAAAAGAGAATAAGAAAACATTTTCAAAAAGAGACGAAATAGAAGAAGAACTTCAGTCAATTCAAGCTAAGCTCAAAGAATTAAATTCCTAGCTCATCAAAAATAACTACTAGATTAAAACCGTACTCCTAAAAAAACTCCCAAAATTTAAAAACCCAAACTTCTTTCCCAGTCTATGAACAGAAAAGATTTAATAAAAATATATATAGAATTCTTCAAGTCGCACGACCATGTACAAATAAAAAACTCATCTCTAGTTCCAGAAAATGACCCAACGGTCCTTTTTACAACAGCTGGCATGCAACCCCTCATCCCATTTCTTCTGGGAGAAATGCACCCTCAAGGAAAAAGATTAACAAATGTCCAAAGATGCATCAGGACAGGAGATATCGAAGAAGTCGGAGACACAGCCCATCACACGTTTTTCGAAATGTTAGGAAATTGGTCGCTCGGAGACTACTTCAAAAAAGAAGCAATAGAAATGTCCTATGAATTTTTAACAAAAGTTTTAAGCTTACCAAAAGAGCGACTTGCCTTAACAGTATTTGGGGGAGACAAAGATTTCCCACAAATACCAAAAGATGATGAGGCAGCCAATATATGGAAATCATTAGGTTTACCAGAAGAAAGAATAGTATTTCTAAAAGGAGGCATGGCAACTTCAGACGATAACTGGTGGGGACCCGCTGGAGAAACAGGACCATGTGGACCATGTACTGAAATGTTTTACTGGAAATTAAACAACGTTCCAGCTCCACAAAAATTCGATCCCGAAGATGATAATTGGGTAGAAATTTGGAATAATGTTTTGATGGAGTATGATAAGGATAATGAAGGAAACTACAATAAAGCCAAACAGCAAAACATCGACACAGGAATGGGATTAGAAAGAACAATCGCCGTTCTAAATGGATTTGAAGATAACTATCTAACAGAAATCTGGCAACCAATTATCCAAAAAATAGAACTAATTTCAAAACACAAATACGATGAAAGTAAAGAAGTAAAAAAATCAATGCGAATAATAGCTGACCATATAAAAGCCGCAGCATTCATAATTAACGATGGCATAGTTTCAGGAAACTCAGATCAATCCTATGTTCTAAGAAGACTAATCAGAAGAGCAATCCGTTTTGGAAGAGTCCTTGGAATAGAATCCTTCACCTCATCAATAGCAGACGCAATCTATCCAATCTACGATGACTACAATCTAGACGCAGAAAAGATAAATTTAGAATTAGCAAGAGAAGAAGAAAAATTCTTAAAAACACTAGAACAGGGTCTGCGAGTTTTAGAAAAAATTTCCAAAAATTCAAAAGGCATATCATCAAAAAACGCGTTCTTACTCTACCAATCCTACGGCTTTCCAATAGAGATGACAAAAGAATTAGCAGAAGAAAAAAGTTTAGAGCTAGATGAGGAAGGCTTTAATCAGGAAATGCAAAAACATCAAGAGCTTTCCCGAACAGCCTCTGTTGGAAAATTTAAATCAGGGCTAGCAGATAATTCCCAAGCGACAACAAAACTCCATACAGCAGCACATCTCTTAAATGCAGCCCTCAAAATTATTCTAAATGACAAAGAAATATCACAAAGAGGATCTAATATAACACCAGAAAGATTAAGATTTGATTTTAACTTTGACAGAAAATTAACCGATGAAGAAAAAAGAGCAGTAGAAGATTTAATTAACGAAAAAATTTCCGAAAATCTCCCAGTAGAGATGCAGGAAATGTCATTAAAGGAAGCAAGAGAACGAGGAGCCTCTGGAGTGTTTGACGACAAATACGGAGATAAAGTGAAGGTTTATAAAATTGGAAGTTTTTCAAACGAAATCTGCGCAGGTCCTCATATAAAAAATACTTCCGAACTTGGAATTTTTAAAATAAAAAAAGAGCAATCTTCAAGTTCAGGTGTTAGAAGGATTAAGGCGGTCTTGGAGTAGAAATTTCGTAAAAGAAAACCAATTATCCCACAATTTCATAAGCTGTTCTCTTTGGTGATTTATATCAACATTATGGCTACAATAAAGAACTTCCCCTTCATCTGCACCAAGAATCCAAGGTAATTCATCGTAATTCCAGCGGTCTCTATTGAAAAATTGGAGCTGGCTTGGATTCATATGCAATGTACAACTCGAGGCACTATTAAAGCCAAGTGAATTTAATAAATAACTATTTTTAACTAAATCTAATTTGCAACTGTCAGGTGATTTAGTGCCCCTATTTTTTAAAGTGAGATAATGGTTTTGTTCCATAACTTTTTTTCTTAATTCTATTGCAACCTTGCCATCAAGAATTATTGCTAAATTTTTTGTATCCAAAATTTTATAAAAATTATCCATATTCTAATAAGTAGTACATCATTTATAAAAATTTAGATATTCCAACTAAAACAACAGACTTTTATATTCTCTATATCCAGAAAAAAGTTTCTCCATAGCATTAAATTCCGCACTAGAAGAATTCCCATCTCTCAATCGTAAAACCCCATCAGCCTTAGAATTTTTATCGCCCCCTTGCGACAGCCACCGAGCACTAATCTTTCTAATTAATTCAGAATCGCTCTTATCTAAAGGGATTTTTTTAAAAACAAGATGAGAAAGCATTATTTCATCAATATCATCAATAGAATAATCATCCAAAAAAGATCCACTATCATGATCAGACTTTTCATGGAAATCAAAACCACCTAACGCAAATTTTTTCTTGGCTTTCTTACTCCCAGCGACTTTCATAATTAATTCGCGTGTAACAGGAACGTCATAAGCCCGTGACGCTCTAACAATATTTTTAACCTTTTCAGCAATTCCTCTAATATTAGTTTTCTCCCCGTAATTAGCAGCACTAATTGTTTCACTAATCTGTTCTGATGACATTCCTCCAGCGGTAAGCAATCCATCCCCCCCAGCAATTCCATTTATAACCTCCCACTGTTCCTCGACGGGGATACTTCCTATTTCAATAAAAAGGTGATTCTTTATACGATCTCCTAAGTCTCTATTTCCAACAGTCGGCTCATTTTTTACCATATATATGTTTTCATCCATTAACATATCAACTGCTTTTTCGAGTGGAAGACCCCTGGTGTCTGTAAAGGCATAAACTAAATTACCACCCCCATCTTTCACACTTGTTTCTAAAGCAAACATCCAAGATTGTGTGCCCTTTCTGTGATAATAATTAGGGCCATTTCCTCCAATCATAGAATGAGCCTGATCTACGACTACCAACTTCGCATAGTCCTTAGCTAAATTATATGCTTCAAAAGCTTTAAGTTCATTAGCTTTATTAGGTAACTGAGGATTGAGATAATTTACTAATGAATTAAGGTTAAATCCTACAGCGGGAATTTTCCTCTTTCTGGCTTTATGTAATAAATAATTCATAGCATGAGTTTTTCCTAACCCATTTTTTCCGTGGACGATAAGAGGTTCCCAGTAGTCCACACTTTTTTTTAAAGATTCAAGAACAAAATCAATCTCACGATAAACTGGACGATTCCCGCCATGGAAAATAATTTTAGCCCCATCATAAAAAGGACCATCAAGATAACTATATCGAGAACATAGTGCTACTAAATCTTTCTTCTTTTTAGTCGGCCTAGAGTTTTCGAAGTCCAAAGACATCTGCGGACTGGGATCAAGTCTCAAATCAACATCATAATTAACCTCCCCATTAAATCCAAATTCTTCCAATATTTCAGAAATAACAGTATTATAATGATCTTTAATCCAGTTAGTATAAAACCTATCTAACCCTTCAACACGAACATTTCCGTTATTCTCACTAATTCGCGTACTTTCCCCAAACCATAATTGCATATCAGTTTCAGAAACTCTTTTTGTAAGTATCTTATAAAAAACATCACAATCAAATAGGACTGCATTAGAATAGGAATCTTTCTCTAATTTGTCCGTATTTCCACTTTCCATCATAAAACCACAGAACTCTTTTACAAAAAACCAATTGACAGCTTTATAAACTTTTTTGATTGTAACGACTTTAGAATAAACACTATTTCTTAGAAACTCTCTTCAGAATCTGCTCAATCATTCTCTCCGCCTTCCGATTCACCTTATAATCATACTCCACCTTAGCTCTATCTTTTTGTGCCTGTCTATTCTGGCTCATCAAAATAACAGGAGCCTGCAAAGCCGCAATACAACTCAAGACCAAATTCAATAAAATAAACGGATAAGGATCCCATCCCCCAACCCAGGCATAGACATTCACAACCATCCAAATTCCAAGAAAAATCAAAAATCCAATAATAAAGACCCAACTTCCAGCCCATTTGGCAATAGCATCAGCAGATCTCTCTCCAGAAGTTCGACGACCATTAATTAGTTTATGTGCAAGAACATTACTACTCTCCTTTTTTGCCATTTTTTTATTTCATATCATGGTACCCTTTGAGCCCATTATTTGGATATTAATAAATAAAGTAAAATGTTCTTTAAATAACTAATTGTTGAGATAGCTATCCAAATATTTCCACTCTGTCTATAAAAAACATTGCTAATCCTAGTTTCTTAATCTTTTTAAATAGAATTCGAAGCACTTTTCCTTCCATAAAAAAAAGAATACAATATAGATTTAAGACTAGTTCTTTTAACTCTCTTTTTCCATGCATTTTTATTCACGGAACCTGAGTATTTAGGATTTCTATTGTCATCGGCTCTCTTCTTAATATTCAAATAACTTGGATCATTAAGGATACATGAATTCTCATAACATTCTCTCAAAAGTCCTTCATCTATATCTCCTACAATACATTCTCTAGCTTTTTCTCTGATTCCAGATTCTTCAAAAGTTTTTTCAATTTCTATATCATAGAGATTTTCTTTTTTAGCGATGCCATATTTTTTATCCCAAAAATCACTATCCTCATTACTAATAATAGATTGTAAAATATTACCTTGCCTCTTGTTATTTTTGTCTAAATATTTATTATTTAAAATGGAATCACTAATTACTCCATAATTAACACTCAGCCCATTTTCTTCACAAACCCCGACATAAGCCGAAATTCTTCCTTCGAATGTGTCTATTCTTTGATTTTTCCCATTAACCTCAATAGACCTAGAGCCTTTTCCATAAAGAACATCTGTATTCCGTCCTAATAAAATATTTTCTAATTTTTTATTCAGGTTTCCCCTGTCTCCCAAATAAATTCCAATTTCTTCCATAAAAAGTCATATTTCAGGTAATTTATAAACTTTTCTATACTTCACCACTCAACAATGACACAGCCTATTCTAAATAAATTCCAGCCATTCCAGGCTTCGCTCTCTTGGCCATGTCTTTAGGATCAATCTTTGAAGAATCATTTACAGCAAAAATACTCACTGCCTTCCCAATCTCATCCTCAATTTGTTTCTCATTAATTTTACCTAATTCAAACGGCATTACATAAACATAAACTTTTTTTGTCTCTGGTTTTATAATCTCTTTAATTCTGTCAATAGTTTTCTTATTCAGATCCTCAACTCCACCTCTCGCCAAAATCTTACTTCTATCCGCTTTGGGCCAATTCGCAATAGAAATTAAACCATTCTCCCCTATATTCTCCCAAATCTCTTCAGCAATATGAGGCATAATTGGCGCAAGCAACTTCAAAAATTTCCGAGCAGAATCTTCACTGCACCCCTTCTCGATTAAATCAAATAGCTCACGTAATTCAATTGTTGCCTTCCTGTAATCAAAGTTATCATAATACTTTTCCAAATTTTTAATCGTTAAATTTAATTTTGAAATTAATTCAGAAGGATCTTCAACATATTTGATAGAATCATAAAACCCATAAATCTTCTTGATAAATCGAGAGGCTCCCATAATTCCCTTTTCGCTCCAATCAAAATCTTTATCTGGCGAAGCAACCGAGACTAAAAAAAATCTTGTCGCGTCAATCCCATATTTTTTAATAGTGTCCAATGGGTCAATAACGTTTCCAAGAGATTTACTCATCTTTCTCCCGTCCTCAGCGTGGAGCATCCCCTGATGAAATAGTTTTATCGCAGGCTCGTCAAAATTAATCAACCCCAAATCTCTCAAAAACTTCACATAAAATCTTGAGTATATAAGATGCATACAAGCGTGTTCCGCCCCACCGATATAAGTATCAACGGGACACCAATAATCTGCCTTTTTAGTATCAAAAATTTTCTCGTCATTTCTCGGGTCGCAATATCTCAAAAAATACCACGACGAATTTACGAAAGTATCCATCGTGTCAGTTTCCCTTTTCCCCTTCCCCCCACATTTCGGGCACTCAACATTAACCCAATCTTCCGCTGTTTCCAAAGGATTACCGTCTCCAAATTTAACATTTTTCGGCAACTTCACGGGCAAATCTTTCTCTGGAACTGGCACCACTCCACACTTCTCACAATACACAATCGGAATAGGCGTCCCCCAATATCTCTGCCTCGAAATCCCCCAATCTCTTAACTTAAAATTAACAGTCCTTCTCGCAACCTTCTTTTCTATCAACCAATCTGTGATTTTTTCTTTCGCCTCGTCACTGTTTATCTTGTTAAATTCGTCAGAGTTGATTAAAATCCCGGAATTCGTCCAAGCAGAATCTTTCTTGTACCAATCCCAAACAATTTTGGGACCAAAAACATTAACAAATTTAGCAACCTCGTCTTCATCTATCCATACCGCTTTATGTTGATTTAATTCGTGTTCATCAACTGGGTCTTTTTCTTCATTAATTAATTCAAAATAATATGCCTCATTTTTGGAAAAAACATTACTACCTTTATGCGGACGATAAAAATGTTGATATAATTCACCGCCAATTTTTTTAATAAATTTCAAATTTTTATAACCTGTCTCCTCGGCAATTTCCCGAGCGACAGCCGAAGAAGCATCTTCCCCATCTTCCACACCTCCAGCAGGGAAAGCCTTCCACCCAGTCTTTTCCCAATCCAAACACAATATTTGATTAGTTTTAGGATTTTTAACAATTCCAAAAGCAGTAAATCTATTTTTTGTTTCTTTCTTTTCATCAACATTTTTTTTAATAAATGGAGCAATTACTTGCTTAACCTCAATCCCATATTTCTTAGCAAACTCAAAATCCCGTTGGTCGT
>CAZROF010000001.1:0-57346 GCA_964601675.1 Candidatus Woesearchaeota archaeon | reverse complement strand
CCCCATACCCCCACCGTCCCAAAACATACGGCAACCGACCCAAAAACACAAACGGGCAAAACACCCCCGCCAAAAACAACATAAAAAACCGTCTCTCCTTCCAAAACCTCTCAAACCCATAAGAAAAATCAAACCTCTTCAGAAAAGGAAACTTCCAATCAAACTCCGCCAACCTCTTCTTCTCCGCTCTCTCTTCACTAACCCTCTCGTCCTCAATCTCCCTCTCAACCCGATCCCGATAAGCGTAAAACGTCAGAAATCCAAAAGCAACACTCAAGGCACTAATATAATTCAAATGCGAAATAATCCAAGGCCTCTTCAAAAACTGATTAACCGCAATAATAACCAAACTCAATAAAAAGAAATGTGAGAAATAATAAATCATACTCGACTCATCCCTATCCTCCTCAGGAATCTTTTTTATCTTTGAAGCAAAAAATAGAGTATTAATAGCGACGACAAAATAAAAGAAATAAGGTATAAACCCAGCCCAAGAACTAATCGCATCTCCCAGATAGCTCATCAATAAAAACATCGCAAACAAAAAATCAATCCCGATGGTAAAGTGATGAAGAATCTTATAATAATCAATATTTCTAACCCCATTAACAATAATCCTAATAGAATTTTTTATATTTCCCATCTCATATCACCAATTTTATATTTTTAAAATATGTCTTTAATCCGTCAAGAACCTGCACTCTTATCTTTTCGCCCTCATGGATAGCGATAGTCCCATTATAAACCATATCATCACCGTCAATCTTAAGTTTATTCCTATTAAGAACTATGACATCTTGATTAATCATTTTATCTTCTCCCTCTTTTGGGAGGTAAAACCAGCTTTCTTTTGAGGGAGAAATAGCATTAGAATAAATCCATAAATCCCCTTTTGAGGCTTCAAAGGAGTATTGACCTCTCGTTAATTCTTCTTCATATCTTTTCCCTTTCCAGCTCTCATTTAAATCAATTGTCATATTTTTTGTCCCGGTAACTTTTATCTTCTGATTTTTTCTGTTATGCCAATAATAAAATCCAATCTTCTCGGGAGTGCCAACCTCTGTATAAAAGTTGAATTCTCTTAGGGGCAAACTTTTCCCGACAATTAAAACTTTATTAGAATTAATTTTAATATTCCCTATTGTTGAATCGGCCGCTTTATTATTCTTGTCTCTAGTAAATGTCACATAGTAAATATTCTTTGGGAGGTTTTTCCCTCTGACATCTATATTTTGTTTAAAATCTCCCTTTCCACTGTCTTTCTTATCCCCGTCATCCCAGTAGGTTTCATTTAGATAGACATTTCCTTGGGGGTCTGTTATTTTTACGGTATACTCGTCTTTTCCTATATACCAATTTAAATCTTGCTTTACAAAATTGATGTTCAAGTCCCCTTCGGCGTAGACTGCCAGTTTTAGATTTCCCCTGAATCTTCCATATTTATTAATGCTAGTTTCTTCTTTGGTGTAATCGGGGATTATTGGAGCTCCTCCTTTTATTTTTTCGAAAGAATAGATACTTTTCCCGGGAAAGTTTGCGTAGATGAAATCTTCTGTATTATTTTCTTTAATGTAAAATGGTTTTATCATATTTTCTCTTACCCAAATCTCCTTATTGCTAAAGTTTGTAACTCTTTCAAAACCGTCTAGGTTAGGGATTATTAGTTCGTCATTTAGGTAAATTTCTGTATTGGATTTGATAAAGGAGAGTTGAATGTTTGCACTTGCGTTTTCCCCAATCTTTCTTTTTGGGTTAAATACAAAATTAAAAGGTTTCTCGGAGACAATCATTCTAGCACTTTCATTGTTGATTTCTGCTATGCCACCCAGAGCCGTTGGGTCTTTTAGGTATAAACTCCTAAGACTACTAGAAATCATAGAATCAGAGGCGGATAGTTCATAATTATAAAAACTGTTTGGTATGGCATTAGGGTTGGTGTTAATTAATAGGAAATATCCCGCTCCTAAAAAAACTAATAAATAAAAGAGAAATACTACATACTTTTCAATTTTCAAAGCCTTTTTGCTAGTTAATACATCCCTTGCTTCTTCTACGAAATTTTCTTCTTTGGGTCTATTCCTAGATTTCTCCTGAGCCAACTTTTTTCTAATCTTTTCTTCGAGGAGTATTCTCTTCATTTTCTCTTCAGCTAGTTCGGTTTTTATTTTCTCCTTGAAAAGCTTCTCTTTCTTTTTCCTTCTTTCCTTTACGAGTTTTTCTTTTTTCTTTACTTGCTTAATTGATTCTTTTAGTTCCCTTTTGTTCTCCCTTGCTATCATCCTAGCCTCTTTTTTAGCCTCTTTTAGTGCTTTCTTACGAGATTTTTTTTCATTCTTTAGTTTTTGAGCAAATATTTTTCTCTCTAATCTTATATTTCTCTTCTTAGGAAATATATTGTGAATTTCTTTTATAGGTTTTTCTTTGGGGACTACTAAATTTTCTTTTTTAATTAGATTAGGTGTGCCTACTTCTTTTTTAGTATAATACTTTCTCTTATATGCCTCTGAATATGGTGTCTTGTCTTTCATTTTGTTACTATTTAATAAGGATGAAATCACTATTTAAATCTTATTGTGAAAAAAGTATACTACTTATTTTTAATTTTCATCCAATTATAGCTAAATTTCCAGAATAGTGCGAAATAGATAATAAAAAGGAATGATGCAGCGTTGGTATGGAATGTATGTAAGGCAAAACTCTCCGAGACATAAGCCCCAATTAGTATTAGTAAGAAAATTCTAATGATATCTAAGACAAATACCCCAAAGAGTGCGGGAAAATATACGGCAATGGCTTTTTTCTTATTTATCAATTTCCAGTCCCAGGCTAGAATACCTAGATATAATCCGGTAAATAATAAAACAGAATCAATTCCAGAACAGGTTTGTGCGACGCCTATGGTAAAGCCGTTAAAAGAGATGATAGGTAGGTCCCTCACATAATAAAGATAAGAGGTTCCGATTAATCCTAAGAGATAATGAATAGAGTTTCCTACAAATCCGCTAAGGTAAACCCAGAGTTTTTGAAACTCTCTTGTTAGTGAATATACTACTATTGTTCCGGTTAAAACATAAAATATTCCAGCTTTGAATTCCTTAAAAAAATCCTTACAAAATTTAAATCCAAAAACTAGGCTAATAAGAAAAAATAAGGTTATGAATAATAATAAATATTCTATTATTGTAAGGGAATAGATGTGGCTAGCAGTCAATCCTATATTTGTTATTAAAAATATCTTATATGCAAAATAAACAGATAACCCCAATATGACTAAGGCTGCTGATGAGATTCTTGTCTTGATTCCGACAGAATAGCTTTTAATTTTCAAAATTTTATCCCTATTTAATCCAATAAAGATAGCTAACATAAAAATTGCGGCTTCTGCTAGGTCATCCATTGCAAAGAGCTTTAGATTCCCGGGGAGGGTGGTTTTGGCGACGAGCCCCATTGTGATTAGTTGAATTAATACGAACAAGCTAGCTAAGATAAATCCCTTAACTAAAAACTCCTTGAATCCTTTTGGTAAAGCCATATATTTTAAGCTGAAAGAACATTTTTAAATACACTGATTAGTTTCCTGATTTCGGGTATTAAGAACTAGGGGATTTTTCCAAATTCATAATATAATTCGTAGCAATAGCTATGCTGTCTTTACTCTTTGTTGAGATATTATTCCATCCTTTTTTAGCGAATATAAATATCAAAATTAAGGCAACTATTCCAATTATAATCCATATCCAAGATATATTTCTTGATTCACTATCTATCTGCTTTACATCTTTAACAACAGCTTCATTATAATCCTCTTTAGTTAGATTAACTTTCATTGTGAATACTTTAGTAATATTTAAACTCTCAATATAAATACTAAAATTAATCTCATATTCTCCCTTGCTACCATTAATAGATAGATTTATTTTTTGTGTCTCTCCTGCGCTGATATTTTTTATATAATATCTATCAAGCATGACTGATAAATTAGTGATATTTGAACTGACAGTTAGATTTAATCCAGTTAAATTCAGCCCATTTGTGGGATTTTCTAGATAAATAAAAATTATTGTATCATTTGTGATTTTCCTTGTAATATTCTCAGGAATTATCACTTGTATATCCTTATGTTCGACAATAGGACTAATACTAGCTCCGCTTCCTCCACCACCACCAGAATTCTCATTATTACTTCCGCTATTACATGCACTACAAGATCCACCACAATCTACTCCAGTTTCATCCCCATTCATAACCCCATCCGAGCAAGTCGGTAGCCCCCCAGCAGAATAAGTACTAAATCCATTAACCCCAAAATTCAGAACACCCCCACTGTAATTATAAATAACACAACTTGTGCAATTTGTACCATCTCGCAAAACATATACATTGCTAAAGTTTAAACCAAACAATGTTAGGTTCGCGGAGATATCGAATTCAGGCAGAGCACTAGAATTAATAAAAATATAGTTACTTTTTATATTGATTTTATTTTTGATGTCAAGATTCCTTAAAATTGAAAGATTATTTTTAAAAGAAATCCTCCCTAAAGAATTTTTAAATCTGACGTAAGATAAATTTCTCAACTCATCCACTGTTTTATTCGAAAAATTAGTTGTTTCAGACATATCCCATTTAGATGAATTAAATGTCACCGTTAAGTTTGTTATTATAAGAGTTCTATTAGAAGAAGCAAAGGCAGAGCTACTTAAGTTGTTTATTGATTTGCAATTCCACTCATAAGTCCCCTCAGGCAATACTTTCGTAAAAATTGTAGAATTTGATGTGCCGGAAACGTTAACAGTTTCATTAGCATGCCATCCTCCTGACCAGTTTCCATAAAGGGACATGTTAGTTAGTTGCATTTCATCAGAAGCATTACAGGCAAATTTTATATTTGTCAATCTAGTATGCAAAGCATTTTTAGGAATCCCTAGTGTAGTATGGGGCACGCTCCCCAAAATAGTGAATGTATAATTTGAAGCAAATAAATAATTATTTGTGCCATTATAAGCTAAACAATTCCACTTATATGTACCAGGATTAAGATTAGAAATAGTATAATTAATAATTCCTCCACTAAGATTATTCGCCCCTATTCCCCACCCTCCTATATTGGTATATAATGTAATATTGGAAATATTTCCGTATGCTCTGCAATAAAATGTTGGGCTATTGTCATACGAAGAAAGGGTATCATAGGGAGAAATAAGATTAACAGAAAAAATAGAATTTATAATAGTCTGATTAGTTGAATAAGCATTATTATTAAACACTTTAAAATAATCTGGATGTCCTATATCTCCTGCAAAAACCCATAAAGCACTATCTCCTTGACTAGCCTTTGGAATCAAAAACGAAGTACTAGTCCCCATGTCAATTTTTGTCGAATCAGACCTGACATCCCAAAATTCAATATCTCTATTTGCAACAATATATATGTCGTATGTATTATTATATATTATAGGAGTAATTTCACTAACATTATATCTATCACTCTCCCATGTAATATTTGCATTGTAAAATGTATAGTTCTCATCCTCATGATAACTTAAAATTCCAAGCAACATCTTATCCAAAGGTGAAAGAAGGGGAGAGACATTTCCAATATCTGCTTTTCCAATATAAACTCTTAACTGGTTTAAAATAGAATAAATTTCATAATAACCTTCGCTGCCTGTTGGGGATTTTGTTACATTATATGTTTCAAAACCTGATATATTAGTAAAACTTGCGGGATGATCAGTGTAAAATAATTTACTGCCGTTACTTTGAGGATAAAAGATAAAAGTATGCGCAAGTTCATGGAGAAGCGTATTCATAAGAATTTCATTGTAATAAAAATATTGAGAAGTTTTATTATTACTGTCCGAAAAGCCGTTCATATACACCTTTCCAATTACATTATCAGAAATAGCAGGTGATCTTAAATTGCTAGCACCTTCATTAGGAAAATAATCATGAATATCTAATATAACATTAATATTAGGACCCGGTGAGGAATCAAGAGTTTCTGCTAAAATAAAAGCATTGGACGAAAATGTCAGAAAATTATTTTCCCCTATAGAATAATCAGATATAACTTTCGGATTTTGATAGAAAGTAAAATTTAGCGGGTGACTATAGTTTGTTAAGTTATCCCAAGCGCTGGCAAGATTATCAATAAGAATATTATATCTAATTCGTTGACTTGCAGTTAAAATAGGCTCATCATCGTTGGCAACAATAGGAATAATATTAACTACAGGTATTTTCCCAAAGGAATATTTAACACTAGTTAAGTTTGCCTCTGAAGATATATTTATTTGATAATACGTAGAATTTTCAGAAATTATTGAAATATTGGCGGGAGGTTCAGGTCCAACAACCGCAAATTCTGAGAACGTAATATTTCCCGCAGTTGCGCTACTAACATTAATTGAAACATTACAAGGAACCCCACAACTTTGAAGCCTAGAATTTATAGCACTAACTATGCTTGGACTACTCACTGGTTCAAGCCAACTAAAATTTATAATATCTGCTCCTCTTGCTAGATGCTCAGGGACTAAAGCTTCGGCTAAAGTCAAATTACAAGAAACCACAGCGGAAAAATTATGATCACTATTACAATAATAGGTAGACCCTCCTTTTGTCAAATAAAGTCCTGCATATCCACCGGCAAGAGGAGATATAAAAGGTAAAAATGCGTGAGTAGAGGAATTATCTGTTATTATTTCTAAAACTTGCGCATTAATATTATCTGCCGATCCAATCGCGATATTTCCATTGCTAGAGGCACCAGATTTAGTAAAAAGGTTATTTGTTAGTCGAGCTAAATAAGTTCCATCGACATTTCCACTCATAAAATCAATTTGTGCAGTAGACGGACTAGTAGACCAAGAAAATTCAATCAAACTTGCATTTTCAGCTATGCTTGAATTATAAGGCATATATGACCATCCTACATTTGAATCATTCCCAAAACTAACAGTTACATTAGAAGGATACGACGAATTATATGCCTTCCCAGAAATGTCAAAAGTAAAATCATTTATATGAGAATACCCAATAGTTATATTGAAAACCTGCCACCCTGCTCCCTCGAAGCTTATAGTCTCGTTGCTGATGGCTGAAATATTCACGCTTAAAAATAAAATTATCAATAATAATCCACAACGCGTTTTTTTGTAGTTTTCTCCCATGAGTGAAATATCGCACACTTTATTTACACATTTATAATGAAAACGATTTTTCAAAATATATGCTTATTCTAAATGTCTTCTTATATATATAAAAGTTTATATATAAATAACTATATTAAATAAAAAGGAAGATGAGAAATAAATTAGTCAAGACAGCTCTAACATTAGGATTAGCTACTTTGGTAACTAATGTAACTATCCCCGAAAAAGTTGTTCAAGCAGCAGATAAAACTGTTTACATAGCATGGACTCAATCTAGCCCCTATTATGATTTTTATACTACACAAATGCAGGAAAATTTTGGAAGATATAAGTTAGTGAATTCTGCAAGAACTACAAATGTATGTGGCAGAACTCTTTGTGCAAATTCTTTCGCAACGACGATCGATCCAAGTTCAACACTTCTATTTAGAATATCTGGAAATTCTGATACCGGAGATTCAACAGAATTTTCAGAGCCAAAGTCTCCCTCAAACTCATCAATAAAAGAAAATGCTTTTATATGTGTTAATCACCCTCCAAAAAATACATTTACGAATAAAGAAACTTATTTTTATGAAGGCTTTGTTTTCAACACAACAAACCCCTATGTAACAATAAATAATGAGATTCAGTCTATAAATTCAAACGGTTATTTCAAGCGAGACATACCGCTTTTCGAAGGATTAAATAAAATAACTACAGATTTCACAAATCATGATGGAACTCCAGGCGAACTTGTGACTACAATTATAAAAGATACATTAGGTCCTAGTATAACTGTGAATCCATTTTCAAAATCAATCATCACCCCCACTTCTATAAAAAACAATCAATTAAAGATAACAGGAACAGCACAAGATGCTTATTCTGTAAAAGATATTAAGTGTAATGGCTATCCAAAAGCAATTTCTAAAATTGGTCCTGAAGTGGTCAGTTGGGCAAATCCTATATATCTCCATCAAGGTACAAATGATATAACTTGTTATGCAACAGATAGCTCAGGGAATAGAGGAGAAGCCTTTAGGGGTCAAACATTTTATGACAGTATGCCCCCACGGATAATGGTAGAATTTAGTCGATATTACAATGAGATGAATGAGACTAGTATATATAATAAAGATGGGGCTCAAAAAATTTGCACCAAGGACCCCAACTATGTATTAAAGGTGAATGTAAAAGACCCATCTAAAAGTTCCGCAGAAATAAACGGGAAATTATACCCAGAAGTAACAAATCCATTAGAATATACAACCCAATGGAAAGAAAATGATAATCCTGTTCAGGTCACTGCTACAGATGAATATAGCCATTCATCAACAAAAACTTTTGATGTAATTTTAGATAGAACACCGTTAACTTTCACATTTGATAAACCATTTAAAGACAGTCAAGGTAATATTATAGTTTCTGGAGCCTCTTATGATAATTGCGGAGTTTCTTCCTATCCTCAAGAGATAATAGTAAAAATAGACGAAGTTAAGGACATTAAAATTAATGATTTTGCAGGAAACTTATATGAAGATCACTTTAAGGTAATTAAAAATGCAAGTGGAGAGCTAGAAATTATAACTAATCTAGATGTCACTCCCCCTATAGTAGAATCTGTTAATTACGACAAAGACTTAAGAAATATTTCTATTACTTTTAACGAAGCAGTACCTTATGCTGAAATAGATATCGGAGGAAGTCCTCAAACAGTAGAATATATTACAAATGATAAAATACTAATTCATCCTTCTCAAAGTGATTTAGTCCGAAATATAAAGGAAAACTCATTTATTGATATAACTGGAAAATCACAAGATGATAGTGATAATATAGGAGATATTTCTTATCACATTGGTGCCAAAACGAGCTTAGAACAGATATTATCCGATGCCGAATCGGGGGAAAATACTTGGAGAAAAGTAGGTAGTTCCAATTTATCAAACGATGTGGCGATAATTCAGGAAAATCCATATGAAGGACAATTTAGTTATGAAATGAATTTAGCTGGATTAGAACATGGGAAAAGTCGGGCCATAGATCTTCCGCTAACTCCAGGCCAACGATACAATATAAACGATATTCATGATATTAGAGGAAAGTTAAAAGTACCATCAAATCAACATGAAAATGTTCGATTATATCAGTTTTCAAACGGAGGGTGGTATAAATTATCTTTAAAATTAGGAAAAAATCAAGAAGATGGATGGTCATCATTTGTTGCGAATAATCATAAAGCAAAACTAGAAGGAGCGGGGCAAACAGGAGAGATTAGTAAATTACGATTAAGATTTTGCAATTATGACTCTTTTACATATACAAAAGAAAATAATATTGAGTTTGACGCAATTGCGACAGCAACCCCGATTATGATTTATAGCGCAAATCAGCAGACACAAGAAAATCTTGATGCAGATTTTATGGAAAAATATGGATCCAACGCAAGGCTATTCCAAGACGGGAAGAATAAAGTCGTGGGATTTAATGCTAATTTTTCGGAGAATTATTATTCCCATTGGACCGATTATAATATAAATTTCGACTTATCTAAGGTAGATGAATTATATCTTGGAGTGATTAATCTGAATTATGCAGAAAATAGTCTTGATATGAGGTTTTATCTTGGAGATTCCGGTGGATGGCTCAGATATTCTAAAGGTTTGCATTCTCCGATAGGTGCAAAATACCTAGCGAAATATTCCTATCTCAGGCCTGAAGAAATTACATATACTATAAACATGGCTAACGGATTTAAGCCCCAAGGAACACCTAAATCTACTCAAGATAAAGATGGAATTTTGCATTATATGGAATCAGGCAATAAATTTAGATTTAAAATTCAGAAAAAATATGGAATGACTCCCACCAGAGGAGACATATATTTTAAAGGGTTTGGTGTTATGGATGATTTTTTAATTAAAGAGTAATTTATATAGGCAGTTATTCAGCGTCCCAATTTGATTGTTTCTTAGTATTGAGTAAGATTTAGGGATTAAACGAAAACAAAAAGAACTCATATGGAATAGATAATTTTCATAAGAATATTTATGACATATAATCATATCTCTTCAAAAGGTTATCTCACTGGACAAATCACATTACATAAATAATATTGCTAGAAACTAACCACTCATCTAATCTCTTCTAACTACGAAGAAGATTCCAACAGCGCTAATTAGAGTTAGGGTTCCAAAAAAGAATCCAAATTCTGGGGTCATTGGGACATTAACAATAGCTAAATTTACAGTTAAACCATAGTCATTAACGGGAGCAGTTTTAACTCCTGATAAATCTCCTTTTTTCGCGATAACTGTTACAACATCATTAAGACTACATTGAAATGGAGTAAATTGTACAGAATACACCCCAATGGAATCGCTAACTGTTTCCTTAGTAACTCCTTCGCAGGTAATTGCCACATTAGCACCCGGTACTGTAGTAAAAGATCCACTACTATAAATAACCCCTCCAACTACGGTGTCTTTAATATTGGAAAGATCTATATATGACGTACTTGCGGATACAGAGAAGCTCATAATAACGACTATCATAAATACTGAAAATAATGTGATTTGTTTTTTCATAAAAAATCAATCATATCCTGCTTTAAAAGGTTTATTGTGATTAACTATCTATTAGAAGAAAGTCTGTTTCTAAGAGTTTTCAATCCCTTCTAACTACGAAGAAGATTCCAACAACACTGATTAGAGTTAGGGTTCCAAGAAAAAATCCGAATTCTGGAGTCATTGCTACATTAACAACTGCAAGATTTACACTAACCCCAGGATAGTCTATTTTATTTTGAACCACCTTCGTTTTAATTCCAGACAAATCCCCTTTACTAGCAATAACAGTTACAGAATCTCCCTCATCGCATTTACTTTCCAAAAAACTTGCACCATAAGAACCATCAGAAATGCTAATAGAATTTTTATAATTAATTATATCTCTATGAGTGCACGCTATACTAACGTTTGCACCAGAAACAAATGTAATATGATTACTACTATAAATTACTCCGTTAATAAGTGTCGTTGCACTGACACCAGCAATAGAAAAAACAAACAAACCCATAATCAAAACCAAAAATATTTTTCTCATAAAGAGTGAGTGTATAATTTGTTTAAAAGTTTTATTCCAACTAATTATCCAGAAAGCAGGAAAAAATCCTCAAATCAAAATTTTCGTAAGGAATTGTACATCCTTTTGTTAAGCTCCTTAAAAATTCTCTTTGAGAGGGTTTAAGTTTGCTAACTGAAAATCTATCCGCTAAGACGTAGTAAGAATTTTCTGGCTTAAAATCTAATATAGGAGAACCAGAGTATCTATCCACCAAAATTCCTTTTGAATTATTATATGAAATCTGATCATAACCTCTCCCGTCCATTGAAAAGGGCAAGACATAATCTGGCTTACGGATATTCCATTCCACATCTGAAGAGAAATAAGAGACTAGGATGTTCTGAGGATTTTTTAAATCCGCCAATAAATCTAGGGGTAAATTTTTGTAATTCGTAGTTGGGGCGGAAGAATCATATAAAGAATAGTCAATTGGCTTTAAGATATTAACAGAGGTATATGGAAAAACAAAGTTAGAAGGAAAAATCAATAATACCAAAATAACTAGTAAAATCATCCTCCCATATCTCTCATACAAAAACGACATAAATAAGGAAAAATACAGTATTAACGGGAAGACCATGAAATAGATGTATCTTAGGGCAAATGTTTGAAGAAGAAATATTCCTATTAAAAGAATAATTGAGGGCAAAACAATAAGTGAAGTTAGTCTTTTCTTTTTGAAATAACCCCAGATTACACCCGGGGAAAACAGAATAATCATATAAATTAGGTTGTGTGTGTATGCCGCATATTTACTGACATAGTTTACTGCAGAGCTAGCAGAATCTGTTGAAAGCCCCCTCGCTGGCATGAATTTTTCTATAAGTGGAACTAAGGGGACTATGGCAAAATATTTTCTCCATTTCTTGCTATAAATCAAAATATGAATAATAAAAAAAGGAGTTAAGACTAAGCCCGCAATTTGAACATTTATGGTGATAAATAATACTATCAGTGAGGTATATAGGAACTTTGGATTTCTCTTTGATTTATATAAAAGATAAATTGATAAGAAAAACAATAACTGAAATAACTGGTAGAATCTTGCCTGTCTGGAATAGAATACTTCAAGATAGAATACACTCATAAATAATGCAGATATTAACCCTCCTGATTTAGAATATTCCCTCCCGATAAAGTATACAAGAAGAATAGTTAGGAGTCCTACTATTACAGAGGTCAAACGAATGAGAAAATCTGTCTGTCCAAACAATAAGAAAAAAGATTGCAAATAATGGAATAGATATGCCCTGCTGTATAATAATCCAGAATCAAATATTGGAAATCCTTTCGCTAGAATCATTTTAGAGGCGATGGCAGAAGTTGATTCATCTACCCAGAGAGAAGGTTTGCCTAATTTGAAAATTCTTAAGAAGAAACCGAATAATAATATAATTGAAAGAAATATATACTCTAACTTTACATTTTTAATAGCTTTTGTAATTTTTGACGATACTCTAGTCAAGGGGGATTTTTTTACAAAGCTATTCGTTTTATTTTGTATATCTTTTGACGAGTTTGCTGTATTGCGTCCCATATCGGTATTAATCAGTATAAAGTTATTAAACTTTGGGCATTATATAAAATCATTAATATTTTAGAGGAATTAGGTAATTGTCAGTTTCTTTAGAATAAATGACGTTATTTTGCTCCATCTGACATCTATAGTCTATCTTCATAATACTTTTAAAGCTGATTTTTTATAATATTGTATGAAAACTCTATTTAATTTTCTAATGGTAACATTTCTAATGGCAATACTCTTGTCGGTTTCATTTGCTGGAGCTGTTTCTGATAATGATGGGAGTACTTTAATTACTGGCAAAATTTATAATGCTGATTTTTCTAATGTTGTTGATGGAGCTAATGTTGAGGTTAATTGCAATGGGAATATCCAAAATGTAACTAGTGAATCAACTGGTAGCTATACTGCTATCTACAATAAAGAATCTTGCAGTGCTGGTGATTCTTTGAATATTATTGCTGAAAAAAACGGTATGGATGGATCTGCTTCTGGTATTATTCATGAAGATGCTATATTGAACAACTGGGATTTAGGTGTTGTTAATGTTTCGATTGTTCCTGAATTCGGATTTTTCATGGGAATATTAACAATGATGAGCGCCCTTGGAGTGTTTTTTGTTGTCAGAAAAGAATAAATTTAAAAAGTAACTAATATGATATATAATATGGAAAAAAAGTTTGGATTCATTTTATTGTTTTTGATGGTTTTTTCTTTTGGGATTGTTTCTGCTGATACTCCTATTACTGGAGTCATATATAACACCACTATTGGTGGCGATAATGTAACAGGTGCTAATGTTAATGTAACTTGTGATGGTATTTTGAAGAGCACTATTAGTGAAAGTGATGGTGTTTATGGTGTGAGTTTCTTATCTAGTGAATGTAATAACTCAAGTAATTATATTGTTTCTGCCGAGAAAGGAGATTATTCTGGGAGTGATGGAGCTAATGATGTTAGTGATTTATTCGGGGCTGTTATGAATATTGCGATTGAAAAGAAAGAGGTTGTTGAATCTATTATTATCTTCAATGGGACTGTTTATAATACTACATTAAATGGGACTGTTGTTGAAGGTGCGAATGTTAGTGTGACTTGTGACGGTATTCCTAAAATGAATATTAGTAATGTTAATGGAAGTTATTCTGTTGAATTTTTAGAGAGTGAGTGTAATAGTTCTCATATTTTCAGTGTTTTTGCTATTAAGGGCGAGTATAATGGAACGAGTGAAAATTTGAATGTGAGCAATGGGACTGTTGTTGATGTTGTGATTACTAAGCCTATTATTGAAATTATACCTACTTGTAGCGATGGGATACAAAATGGAAGAGAAACTGGAATAGATTGTGGAGGAAATTGTGGATCTTGTGGTGGGTCTTCTAAAAAAGAGTCTTCTGGTAGTGGGGGATGGGTTAAACCTAATTGCCGAGATGGATATCATTTCAATCTTGAAAATGGCGTTGGGAAATGTGTTGTAGATGCTGTAATTGTGCAAAATGAGACATCAAATGAAACTGGTTTTAGTTTGGCTGGTGATAATGAAACAGCTACTCCTAAAAAAGGATTTATTTCCTTAATGACTGGTGCTGTTATTGGTGGTGGTGTTGGTAGCTGGACTGTAATTGCGATTCTTATTGCTTTAGTGTTATTGGCTTTCTTTTTTATGTGGAGAAGGAAAAGAAACAATGAAGATACACCTGATAGCAAAAAGAATTCAAAGAAATAAGAATAAAGAAAAGAAGAAGTTATTTTAGTTATTTATTCAAGGATAATATATGCTGATTTGTATCCGACATCTTATTCTTTTGCCCAATGGCTTTAATAAGGTTTTAATAAAACTTTTATATTAGTATAATATGATACTTCTCCTATCTTGATAAATTTAACCTCCCGTTATTTAAATTATCAAGTAAATAGTCTGACTCGGGAGAAGTATCTCCAGTGGGACTTTTGTCCTGCTGGATTTTTTATAATTGATTTGTTACTACCGTAAAGTTTATATAATCTATTTTGAGGAGATTGATATGAAAGAAAAAATAAAATCTCTCGAGGAAACCTTGGTTTCCCTTAAGAGTAAAGAAGAATTAGAGAATCTAAAGGGATATCTAAAGGGGTTAGGCTTATCTGCTCCTGATTTAGATTGGAAAGGAGATAAAAATTCCCATTTGAAAGTAGATTTCCGATATTCACCATATTGCGAATGGACAGAGAAAAAGACAGAGAGAGACTATGTAGAGAGCTTATATAACTTTATCTATATGACAGTTGTCGCTTTAGAGGATTAGGGAATAGATAGCCCACGCATCCTTTTGGAAAGCTCTTGTCTATTTTTTTGAATTAACATATATACTCTGGTATACTATATTGTAATATATATATTATAGTTTCTTTTCCATATATATTTTTTCTTTATCTAATTTATACCCTAGTTTTTTATAATATTCTCTAACACCTACTCCCGATATTATTCTTAACTTTTTGAATCCTTTTTTCTTTACTATTTTTTCTGATTCTTTCATTAATTGTTTTCCTAGTCCTTGATGTTGAGATGCTTTAGCCATATTATTAGAGGTCGTTATATTTAATGCTTGTCCATAAATATGTAATTCTCTAATCATTGCTGGTAACTTTTTATCTAGTCTCAATCTTAGAAGTCCAAAAAGAATATTATCTTGATTTATTATTTCCATAAAATATTCTACTCCTCCTGAAGCTTTGTATTTTGTTGTTTTTAGTCTTAATTTTGTATTTATCTTTCTTTTATCTCGAACTGCAAATCCTATTTCTCTAAATCGTATTTCCTGAATTTTAGACTTCTTTTTATCTATATTTTTTTCTATATCATGACGCATATCTATGTTTTTTATTCCGGCGATTAGATAGTGTGGAGGGATTTCACGCATTATTCTCATGATTCTGCAATAACGTGGTGTTAGTTTGAGCATTTTGATTATTAGATTTGCTACGGTTTGCTTATCATAAGGAAGATATTCTCCTCCATAATATAGATTTTCTATTCCTGCACCCTTTAAGACTTGGCATGGATAGATTTTTATTTGGTCTGGCTTGAAGTCAGAAGATTTGAATATTTTCTTGAACATTTGTATATCTTTTTTTTGGTTCGAGCCTGGTATTCCGGGCATAAGATGGTATCCTATTTTAAATCCCGCTTGCTTCAATCTTTTTGTTGCGTCAATTACATCTTGGACAGTGTGACCCCTATTTACCTTTTTGTAAATTTCGTCTGAAATCGCCTGAACTCCAAGTTCTACTCGTGTTGCTCCAAACTCTAAGATATCTTTTATTTGAGAAGGCGTACAAACATCTGGTCTTGTTTCTATGCAAATAGCTACTGCTCTATGTTTTGCTGTTTCGTTTATTTTTTTTGCTTCAGTTAGAGATTTTGAAGATTTCTTGTTTAAGGCATCATAGCATTTTTTTATGAAGTCGAATTGGAATTCTCTCGGATAAGAAAGGAAGGTTCCTCCCATAATTATTAGCTCTATTTTTTCTGTTGGGTGGTGCATATAGTCGAATGCTTTTAGTCTAACTTTTATTTGTTTTTTTGGATCGTAGTTGCATTCTCTTGCTCTAAGAACTGCTGGGGATTCTGGGGTGTAGGATTGGGGAGCACCTACATTGGTAGATTTGTGAGATTTTGGAACATTAAATGAGGGGCAGTAGAGGCAGGTTCCGTGATTACATTTTCTAGGTGGGAGCATAACGGCTAGAGGAGTTACTCCGGAGATTGTTTTGGTTGGTTTACGAACTTTGGATTTTTTCATAGTAAGGAAAGAATTTTATGGTTTAAATGTTTGATGGAATTGAGGAGGGCGTTAGTTATCGTCCTGCTAAGTTGTATTCTTTGACTTGTAAGTTTGATGATATTGTTAAGATTGTTTGAGATTTTATGGTTTAAATAGATACATAATACTTAGAATCAATTCAGCCATTTAGTCTGACATTCCTTTCATTAATATTATTTTGCTCTTTTTAAAAATATCCAAACTTTTTATCTTTTCAGGGGTTTCGTACCAAAATAAAATTTTGGTTTTCTCACATCTATACGTCCTCAAATGACTATCACTAATCAAAAAAGTTTCTTCTCTCCCGAGATTATAAGTTGATATCGGTTGTATGATAAAATAATGAGATTTTTAATTAATAATGAAGAATCTCAATGTCTTTTCTTTTAGGTTAGAACTTACCATAGTATTATGGTATACCATACATTATCTTAATATTTTTAGGTTAGAACTTTTGGAAGACAAATTTATAAAATTATACCTTGTTGTATTCTGGTTTCCACTCCATTCCTTCATCTTCAAAAAGATTTCTTAATCTTTTTTTTACTTCCTTTAATAATGGGATTACTTCTGGAAATGCGAGGACGGCTTTATCTGCGCAAAGTGCCATATGATCTCCATCTTTTTGATTTCTTCCCCTATCTCCTCTCTTTATCATATGGAGCAATGATTCTATCTTGTCTAAGGCCTTAATGTATTTTGCTTCTGGAGTGTTTCCTTGCTCAAAATCTATCCAAGCATCATAAATATCTTGTCTTCCATATTCTTCTGCTAGTCCTGCTACTGTTTTATTTTCTAGTTCTTTTTTGTATTTTTTTGTATTTTTTCCTTTTACTATATCAAATGAATCTATATCAAATTGCATTTTATATTCGCATATATCATGAATCAGCGCAATTTTATTTGCATAAACCGGATCTATATTAAGTCCCAATTCATCTATTGTATCCCTGCAAGAAGTGCTAACTTCCAGGAATGATCTGGTGTAGATTCTCGCATGGATTCTCTGCATGAACTGTATCTAGTAGTATCTTTTAGGGTGTTAATAGTTAAGTGAAAATCTATCAGTCTTTCTATTCCCATGTTATTTTATAGGATGAAAGTTAATAAGTATTATTATAAACGACGACATATTCCTATTTAGATGGAACAAGAAAAAATTTGGGATTCTATTGCGGGAGAGTGGGCAACTTGTAGGGTCAGATCTGCGGAGGAAATTGTTAAATTTTTGTCTGGTAAAAAAGGCATGGTTTTGGACTTGGGGTGTGGGTCTGGTAGAAATTGTTTGAATAGTGAGGAGTTGAAGTTTTATGGTGTTGATTTTTCTGAGGAGCTTTTGAAGTTTGCTGAGGGTAAGGGGTATGTTGAGTTGAAGAAAGGATACGTTTATGATATTCCTTATGATGATGAGTTTTTTGATTTTGTGGTTTTTGCTCGAGTTTTGCATTGTGTTGATTCTGCAAATAAGAGGCGAAAGAGTTTAGAGGAAGTTTATCGAGTTTTAAAGAGGGGAGGGGAGGCCATAATTTCGGTTTGGGGACGAGGAAAGGATAGTAGAATTAAGAATAAAGATAAGGAGTGTTTTATTCCCTGGACTGTTAATGGGAAAAAATATAATAGATTTACTTATATTTATGATGTTGATGAGTTAATGTCAGTGCTAGAGAGTGTTGGGTTTTTAGTGAAGAGAGTTGAGGTGGGGAAAAATATTGTTGTGATAGTTAAAAAGAAGTAATTTAGAGAATTATTACTTTTTATTCATATTTTTTATTCCAACGTATGCTAAGCAGAAAACTGCAATTGACAAAAGAATGGGGACTGTCTCTTGGGATTCCTTTAATGTTAGTAATACAATACTTGTAGCTCCCATAGCTAGTGCGACGGCATTCGGTATTAATATTTTTAATTTGTTTTTATTCATAGTAGATTATATGATTAGATGTATATAAAGGTTATGGGATAATTGCCATCTCTCAAAATTACGATTATAATTTATCGTGGATTGTTTTTTACTTGGGCAAAATCCAAATGGATTCTATTTTTTCTTCATTCCCATAAAATCCATTAGGGAGCCTTTGTTGAAGTCAATTGCCTCTCCTGAAATTGCGTTGATTTTTATTCTTACGATTCCGAGGGCGTTGTCCATGCAAGTTAGATTCCAAATGTCGTCTTTTAGGATTGCTATTATTTTTGTTGGTTGGAGTTTGGACTCATTTTCTTTTATTATTTCACTACAGGCAGATTCTAGATTATCTATATCGATTTTTATTTTTGCAGTTTGGGCTTGCATTGGCTGAGGATTTGCTGGTTTTGTTTGACCTTCCTTTGAAACTGAGATTATATTGTCATGAATTTTCGGCTTGGTGAAGGGATGAGAGAACGCTGCGATTTTGTTTTCTTCTGGAAGAAAATAATCCAACTGTATTTGCTCGGTTTGGTTCTCTAAATCTAAAATTAAGAATGCTGCTGCGAAAAATGTTTTTGGATTTTGAGACTTAAATTCGGAATGTTCTGATTTATCTTGTAGTTCTTCTATTAACTCTTGAATTTTCATATAAAAAATAAGAAATTTTGGTTTATAGGTTTAACTCATGAGACGCATGATTAGAATTACTTCTACTAGCCCTATTATTAGAAGAACATATGACGCTATACTGAAACGAGTTCTTATATTATCTATTGTTTGTGATGAATTTTCTGTTAAATTCTTTCCTGATGTAAAATCTATTTTTAGCTGTGATATATCAGAACCCCCTATAACTGTTAATTGAGAAAAAAAGGCTATACCTATCATTAATGTTATAATTGCTTGAAAAAGTAATATAATTTTTCCCCACCTCATAGGTTTATATATTATTTTAACTATATAAATTTAGGTATTAGTTTACTTATTGTACTCTTAGTTCATACCTAGGATTATAATTGTTTCTGAGATATTTCTTGTTTTATTTTTTCTTTGAATTTCTCTAATGTCATTGTTGTGATTTCTTTTGAATCCCTTTTCCTAACAGCTATTTTATTCTCTTTCATCTCTTGCTCTCCGACTGTCACAAGATAATTGAATCTTTGAATCTGTGCTTTTCTTGCTTTCTTTCCCATTGATTCTGATTTATCATTTAATTCTACCTCAAATCCTTCTTTAAATAGATTATCTGATATTTTTTTAGCGTAATCTTTTGAGTCGTCGTTTAGAGTCATGATTTTAATTTGGTTTGGAGAAAGCCAGAGTGGGAATTTTCCGTTAAAATGTTCTGTTATTATTCCTATGAATCTTTCAAGTGAACCATAGATTACTCTATGTAACATAATTGGTTTTTGATTATTGTTTTCTTTGTCTTGATACTGGAGGTCGAATCTTTCTGGTAGTGCCATGTCGAGTTGGATTGTGGAGCATTGCCATGTTCTCTGGAGGGAGTCTTTTAGATGAAAGTCTATTTTTGGTCCGTAAAATGCTCCATCTCCTTCATTAATTACATATTTCATTCCCGATTTTTTCAGAATTTTTTCTAGTGCCACTTCTGCTAAATCCCATGTTTCTTCTGCACCTACTCTTTTTTCTGGTCTAGTTGAGAGTTCTACATGATCAAATTCTAGTCCGAATTGATTGAAGGTTTTATGGATTAGGTCTATTACTCCTGCTACTTCGTCTTCTAATTGATCCTCTGTGCAAAATATGTGAGCGTCATCTTGTGTGAATTGGATTACCCTAAAGAGTCCGCCTAGTGTCCCTGATAATTCAATTCTATGTAACGTTCCCAGTTCTCCTACTCTTAATGGTAGGTCTTTGTATGTTTTTGGGGATGTTTTATAGACTAGCATTCCGCCTGGACAGTTCATTGGTTTGACTAAGAAGTCTCTGTTTTCATAAGTTGTTTTAAAGTTATTTTCTCCAAATTTTGACCAATGTCCAGAAACTTCCCAGAGTTTTCTATCCATGATTTGTGGGGTTAATATTTCTTCATAGTCTTTTCTGTGGAGCTCTTTCCAATATTCGATTAGCTTGTTTCTAATATGAAGTCCTTTTGGGTGCCAGAAGACCATTCCGGGAGCTACATTGTTAAAACTCCATAGGTTCATCTTAGATCCTATTATCCTATGATCATTTTCTGCTAATTTAGATGTGTCAAGTTTTGCTTTTGATATTGTGTTTAATAACTTCTTTCTTTGATCTTCAGATATATCTGTGACTTCCTCATCCCCTTCAGTCTTAAATTCTCTAGACAATTCAGATAAAGGATGTCCCTTAACCTTTAATTCGAAAGATTTGTAATATCCAAATGGTGCTTGAGTTACTTTTAGGGGAGATAGTTGTTTTGCTGTTTCGTTTAATATTCTGATTGCTGTTTCTGGTGAACTAAGATTGGAAGATAAATGCGCATAAGGATAAAGAACTATGTTTTCAGTTTTCACATCAGCTGCGATTTTTTTGATTGATTCTACTAGCTGCGAAACTGACTTTTTTGAATCTGCTTTTTCCACCGCTGTCATTACAACTAAGCATTCTTCTACTTCTCCTTCTTGTATTTGGTTTGGTGCAATTTCGTCGATTGTTTTTATTGCTTTTTTTAGTGTTTTGAATTTTATGTAATCGCAGTGCAAGTTTAAGGTTTTCATATAAAAGGAAGAATTTGAGAATTTATAAAAGTTTGCTGAGGCGAAAGGTTTATTAACATGTCATTGCTAAGTAATAACGTGTTAAATAAAAATTTGGTTGATAATACGAGTATCGATTCAGATAGATTGAATGTTATATTTAATAAATTGGGATTCGATAATAAGATGCGTGAGTTTAGTTTTATGGCTCTCAAAAAAATAAAGGAAGCTTGTCCTGCTCTTTATATACATTCATTAAATGTTGCCCAGCACTCTCTTAAAATAAGTGGACGCTTTGGATTAAATGCTAAAAAAATGTATTTTGCGGGAATTACTCACGATATTGGAAAATTGGAAATTCAGAGAAGGGTTTTACTCAACCCTGGTAAATTTGAGGCTTGGGAACATGGGGTTATGAAATCTCATCCGGAAAAATCTGCTAGTATGCTGAGAAAGGCTGGATTTAGTGAAGATTATGCACATTTAGTAAGAGATCACCATAGACATAAGGGGAAAGACTCTTATCCTACTTTAAGTTTGGATGGATTACATCCTGATTCTAAATATTTAGCCATAGCTGATTGTTGGGATGCGACTTCTCGTTGTGATGGAAAATATGATAGTTCTGCTAGTAAGGTTGTTCGTATGGAAAAAGAACTACCATTTTTAAAAGCGGAAATAAATCAAAGTTTTTTTTAGGAAAGTTCTTTCTACGTATTAGGGCTTTGTTTAATAAGTAGTGGTTGTTTAAATAGTCCCTCCTTCTTAAGATATCTTCTAAAAATGAAGAAAGGAATCTTAGAAGTTATTATAAACCTTAATAGCTTTATTCAATTGAAATTCACAGTTGCCCCAACCAATATATTTACAAATTTCCTTTGGATCAATAAATTTTCTCTCTAAAATCTCCCCGATTGCAGGATCTTCGGTTTGATTATTAATTTTATCTACAAAAGCCGTATATCTTAATAAATAATGAATCTTTGATCCATCCCTTGGTATGACTTTTATATAACCAACTCTTTTTATATTTTTTATTTTTAAATCTGCCTCTTCTTGTACTTCCCTTTTGAGAGTATCTTCAAAAGATTTATCTTCTTTTTCAGGTGTCCCTCCTGGAATTCCCCACCTACCCTTATATTTAATCAAACAAACTTTCCCTTGTTTATTAAATATAAATGCATAAACTTGTGTTACATTATCCAAATTTTTAAAGTTTGTGTTATCATGCCATTCATTATCTGAAATCCTTCCCTTAAAATCTACTATAAATTTCATATTAATAAATAACTTTTTAGCCTTAAAAGATTTTCTTTTATAATTAAATAAATTTATAATGTTATATTTGTTATTAAAAACATGAGATATGTGAGAAATTTAAATTCGATTAATAAAAACGATGTTGAAATAGCAGGGGGCAAGGGTGCTTCATTAGGAGAGTTAATTAATTCAAATATAGAATTACCTGGAGGATTTGTTATACTCTCAAATGCATTTGAAGAATTTATTAAAGAAACCGATGTATCAATAGAGATTGACTCGGAATTAGATTCTATAAATCTAAAAGAGATTAATAGCATAAATAAGGCTTCAGAAAGAATAAATTTTGCAATTATTTCTAAGAATATTCCTAAAAAGATTAAAGATGAAATTATAAAGTCTCATAGTAAATTAAAATCAGAATATGTTGCTGTTAGGAGCTCGGCGACTTCAGAAGATGGTGCTAATGCAGCATGGGCAGGACAGTTAAATACTTATCTTAACACTTCAAAAGAAAACCTAATAATGAATATTAAAAAATGTTGGGCCTCGCTGTTCACTCCAAGAGCATTAATATATCGTCTTGAAAAAAAATTAAAAGAAGAAAAAATATCCGTAGCAGTAGTTATTCAAAAAATGATAGATAGCAGTGAATCTGGAGTTGCTTTTTCTGTCCATCCAATCACAAAAGATAAAAACCAATTAGTTATTGAAGCATGTTTTGGATTGGGAGAGGCGATTGTTTCTGGAGAGATCACTCCAGATAGTTATATTTTAGATAAGACTGACTGGAGAATCTTAGATATAAACATCAATAATAAAGTAAAGGGATTATTTAAAAATAAGAAGGGAGAAAATAAATGGAAGCAATTAAAGAAAAAAGGAGAAAATCAAGTTTTGACAAAAAAAGAAATTGTAATATTGGGCAAATTAGTAAAAATGATTGAAGAGCATTATAAATTCCCTGTAGATATTGAATGGGCAAAAAGGAAGGATAAATTTTATATTCTTCAGAGTAGACCAATTACAACTTTAGTGGATTAACTTTTTAAATCTGTTTGTGTTATCATTGTTATGAGATTAGAGATATTTAAAGCAGGAAAAATATTTAACCCAATTAAAGGGAAAATAAATATTCCTGTTATTAGACATAAAAAAATAAAGGTCATTGTTCCAGCACGATTGAATACAATGTGCTTTGATTTAAAAACCCTAACGAAACCAAAGAAAAAATTTGTTTATAATGCGGGTGAACTTGCATTTTCAGTTAATGTGAACACTTATGCTAAAATAGAAATCATAAAAAATAAAGAAAAATCTGTTACATTATCTAGAAAAACAAAAAGAAAATCAATAGTAAAACATGCAGCATTAATGATGAAAAATGCTCTAAAAATAAAAGATTCGCTTTTAATTGAAGCAAATAATGTATATGATTACCCCCACGCTGGTCTAGGATCTTCCTCTTCGTTAATAAGTGCCGTTTGTATAGCAATAAATGAAGCATATGGAAAGCCAATAAACCCAAGACAATTAACTTTGTTTATTGCACAAAATCATGGGGAAGAAATTGAATCAGATGACGAAAGGTTAATTCATGTCCAATGCAATGGTGGTTCTCCTTCTGTAGCCCTATATGGTGGGGGGATGCAGATAATTGTAGGAGAATCAAATATAATTTTCAAAGAAAAATTTCCTGAAGATTATACATTTGTTTTTGGGATACCCAAGATGTATAAAAAATGTGATGCTCAATGTTTAATGGCAATCGAAAAAGCTCAATTTCCAAAAATGTTAAAATCAAGTAAAGATTTCTCAAAAGAGATTGCTTGGAAGGTTTTACATGAACTTATTCCTTCGATAATGAATAAAAACATGAAATCTATTGGGGACATATTGCAATATTATAGATTTAATACTGGAAGTTTAGTAATAGATTCAAGAACATGGAAAGGATTATATTCTCTAGTAAAATCGCTAATGAAATATAGGAATGAGATAACCCCTATAATCTCTGTTTCATCTTGTGGACCTGCAATATATATTCTAACAAAAGATCCAATGAAGATAGAAAAAATTTTAAAAGATAAAAAGATGATTACATTTACGGCTAAACCAAATAATAAAGGTTATTCAATCTTATATAATTTTTAATAATTCTTCGTAACTTTTAAGATATTTTGGATAAAAATAAATTGTATAAGTATAACCTTCTTTTCTTTTTAGGGAGTGGATTCTAAATTTTATTTCCATGTATTTCGGGAGCCTTTTCTTTAAAATTATACAAACCATTGGCATAGAAGGGGTTTCAATATATTTGATATTTTTTTCATTTAATCTTTTAATAAATTTATTTTTATTTGAGATAATTTTCATTGCTCTTTTCTTAAATCCCTTTTTGGCTAAATATTCTGTATTTGCCCAAATAATTGCAGGCAATATTCCAGATCTTGAACCTATAAGGGTGTCGTCAAAAATTTTAATATATTCAGTGTCACTACCAATATTATCTTGCAGACCATTTCTACACAAAAAAATTCCTGAAGAGTAATAAAGGAAACCATATTTATGATAATCAAAGGTTAATGATTTAACAAAAGAATTTCCAAAGTCTGAATATTTATTTTGACTTAAAAATGGGATAAAAAATCCTCCAACAGCAGCATCAAGATGCAAAAAACACGGTTTTTTATATTCTTTGATAAATTCTGTTATTGATTCTATATTATCTATTGTTCCAGTTGAAGTATGGCCTAAGGTTCCAACTATAATTAAAGGAGATTTTATATTTTTTGTTGCTTCCTTAAGCTGATTTTTATCAAGGGGTTTGTTCCAAAATTTAGCTTTTGTTTTTATTATTTTTAAATCAAGCAGTCTTGCCGCTTTATCTAAAGAATAATGACTCTCATTATGAGAAATAATTAGGGGTTTGCCCTTCTTCTTAAGATATTCTCTTCCTATCCATAATGCCATAATATTCCCCTCAGTAGAACCACTATTAATGTACCCATCCAGATTAGAACCATGGAACCACTTAGAGATCTTTTTTATCGCCTTATTTTCAAGTTCTCTACAACTATCTTGAGAAAACTTCATTCTCGTAGTAGTGCCTATATTATTTGGGTTTAATTTTAATAATTGTTTTATTTCTTTTTGAAAATAATTTTGTGGAGCCGGAGGTTGAGGAATTCCAATTCTAAGTAAGGAGGTTTCTTTTTCTCTTTTTATTACCTTTTTTAATTTGTTTTTAATTTGTTTTATCATAGTCCTAAACTTATATACTGAACACCTTTTTTACTTATTATAAAAAGAACAGGTATTGTTAAATCTTCTCTTTTTGTTTTTTTCAATAGATGAGATAATTTTTCAATATCTTTCTCAAGAATTTTTGTATACTTTTTTGGAAATTCTCCCTCAACTTTTCCCCCTTCATAGATGAGATTGTAGTCTGGAACATAATCTCTTGGAAGAAGTTTAAGTGATTTCCCTTCTTCTCTCATAACAAATAGTTCTTCAGGATTCTTTGATATTGTAATAATCACTTTATTCTTAAAATTATTTTTATCAATCAAAAAAGAGCCATAGTATAAAATATCATCTCTTGGAGGACTTAATCTAACAATATATACTTTATTTGGCTTCTTATTGTTAATCATAAATTTTTTTATGTTATTAGAGTCTCTTGAAAATAAGTGGTCGGTATTAATTATATCTCCTTCTTCATCCCTTATAGTTATGCTCCAAATCTCTTCTTTCTTTTTCATAAACTGATTTGGATTAAATTCTGATGGATTCCTGTATATTTTTACTGGTAGCAATTTGTCTGGATATAAATATTTTAAAATTTTAATCCCATCCCATCTTGATAACAACATATTTTCTTTGAAGGTATCACCAACTGATTTATTAATTGTATATTTTGGTTTCCAAGAAACATATTTTTTTGCTTTATCAATACTATATATACGATCTCTTGATAAACTTATTACGTCTTCTTTTAAAAGGGAAGGTTTCTTATTTGATTTGTTATATCCTTTCTGCTGTTTTTGAGCAATTCTGAATAATTCTTTTAAAGTCGCAGATTTTTTTATTTTTTTATTAAATATATTTACAACCAGATTTAGATAATCTTTTTGTGATGTAAATCCAGAAGCAATATTAAAATCTTCATTTTTAATTTCTATATTTTCAATAATTTTCATAATAAAATTTGATAGATCATTTTGATGAATAAAAGAAAAATTATTACTCCCATCACCAAACATTGTAGCTTTATCATCTTTTATTGCTTCGATAAATCTATTGAATTTTTTTTTAAAATATAATCCAAATATAATTGGAAATCTAACTATAACAAAATCTATATATGACTTTTTTAAAATATTTTCTGCTTTTAATTTATAATTTCCATAATAACTAGTAGGAATTTTGTTCGAATTTTCGAAGATAATTTTGGATTTGTTATTTCCATATACTGCTGATGACGAACAAAATATTATTCTAATATTTTTCTTTTTCTTTTTCAAATAACTAACTAAATTTTCCAATGCCTTATAATTAATTTTGGAAGCTTCTTCATTTAAAAATTCTGCTTTTCCTATTGTAAATATAATGTCTGAAATATTTTTTAATTTATCAAGTTTATTTATATCTTCATTAATTACAAAATTAATTTTTTTTAATTTTTTATAACACTCAGGATTTTGAGGATATTTTTTATTATAAGTGCCAATCAATTCAAAGCCATAATTAGTTAACATTTCTGAAATAGATTGAGCAACCTTACTAGATGCACCAATAATGAGAATTTTGTCTCTCATTTTCTTAGGTCGACAATATGTCTTAATTTGTGAGAACTTGTTTTAGGGACTTCAATTTTATTTTGAAAGATAAATTCTTTCTTAGCAAAAATAAATGAGAGTTCTTTCATGATATCATCTTCTTTATTCTTAAATTCAGAAGGAAGAATAAATTCAACATAATCGCTATTCTCTTTTGTTCTAAAATTAACAATAAACTCATTAGTATATTTTGATAATGCATCTTCTATTTTTATTTTTGATGTAAGCATCCCTTGTAATTTTATTAAATCATCATCTCTCCCAGTAATAGAAAATTCGCTTATTGAACCATTACTAGTATATTTAATCTTTTCTAAGACATCTTTTGTATTATAACGCACTATTTTTGTAGAACTATTATTTAAATCAGTTATTACTAATTCTAAATTTTTATTTATCTCTACTGCCTCCACATATATCCCCTCATTAATTACTTTTATCAATTTTGGATCTCCTTTTTTAGAAACTCCAATGGCAGGACATTCTGTTAAACCAAAATGATTAATGACTTCTACTCCTAATTCTTTAAATCTTAATATATATGAATTTAATAACATTTCTCCTGCAACAAGTATTTTTTTTGGCATAATTTTCGGATTAATTTTATTAAGAACTTCTAACAAACCTAAAGCATAGCTTGGCACCGAAAACCACACTGTTGGTTTCACCTTTAAAATAACTTCCATAATTTTTTCTTTTGGATAAGTATTTGGGGCCCCGAGGGGTAATATTGATATCCCTTCCAATAAGCAAGCCCTTTCATACATACTTCCAGGAACATAATTTCCATACGCAAAAAGATTCAAAACAATATCTTTATTTGATACTCCAGATAATTTTATTGATTTTCTTGTTCGATTAATAAACCCTTCTACGGCTTTATTAGAATAAAAAACATAAAGAGGTTTTCCTGTAGATCCACTTGTAATCCTTAATTCAAGGAAATTTTTAGGAACTATCGATTCTGATAGATCTTTTTTAGTACTAATGCTTATCTTTTTCCAATCTTCAATAGATTTAATCTTATCTCCCTCAACTAAATTGTTCATTTTTTTTATTATTTCCATAATAATTAAGAGGAAAGTATATTTTAAAAACTTTCTAAACCTAATTTCCTTATGAAGAAATCAGAAAACAATAAAGAAATCTGGAATAAATTCTATAAGAAAAGTTCAAAATACATATACTGGCCATCTGAAGAAATATTTACTTTTTCTGAAAAGTATCTAGGAAATCTTAAAGGCAAAAAGGTTCTTGATATTGGGTGTGGGGCTGGAAGGCATTTATTGATGTTTGATTATGAGGGATGTATTACCTTTGGAATCGATAGTTCAAACTAGGCAGTATCAACATCTAAAAAGTTCTTAAAAAAGTGGAATGTTAATTCAGAAATAAAGTTGGCTAGTTCTACCAATATACCCCATAATGATAATTCATTTGATGTTGTTATTCTTTGGGGTATTTTTCATTACCTCTCCCAAAAAGATCAAGAAAAAACTATTGAAGAAATTATAAGAGTATCAAAAAATGGTGCATGGATTATATTTTCCCTTAGATCAAAAAATGATTCTAGATATAGGGTAGGAAAAGAAGTGAGAAAAAATACTTATTTACAAGATAAACCCGGAAAGAGAGATATTGTGATAGAATATTGGGGTAAAAAAGAAGCTGAAAGTTTTTTTAGATTAGATAATTTATTGATTGGAGAGAAAATTATTGCACCAATTGGTAGATATAATGTAAAAAGTGCTCATTGGATTCTAGCTGGAAAAATTAACAAATCAAAAACTTTAAAAATATAACTCGGTTTTTCATTTTATGGAAATAAATAGAATATTGAAAAACATCTCTAGGGATGTAGCAAAGGTACAACATGAATCAGATGTTTTATCACAATGGCCAATAAACTCAGTTGAAGCTATGTATTATTCGGGTCCATTTTTAATTCCAGAAGTGGGTAAAAATTTAATGGGTTGGAAAAATGATCCTAAAAGCTTATTTGAAAAAGGATTAATGCCTGGAAAACTTTCAGGATTAGTTTTTTATTTTTTAAATGAAAAAGCAAAGGAAATGATGGGAGAAGAGAATCATAAAGATCTTTTAATGGGAATCTTATCGAAAATTATGCTATTTAAAAAAGAAAATTATCTTGATGATTATACTTCCAAATCATGGATGCCTGAATGGGATTTGGATGCTAATTCAAAAAAAGTAGATGTAAAAAAATTAGTATTTTTACTCGATAACTTAACAGAAATGGTTAATCCTATTTTTAGATCTAATGGAGTACAATTATTTTTTGATGACAACAGCGTTTATCGTTACTATCATAGATTAGCTTTAAACAAAAAAATAATTATTATATCTCCAAAACAAGATATGAAAATCGATTTTTTTGAACATATTATTGAACCAGAAAATCTTGATCAGTCCCAGGTATTTATTGAGGGGGGGGAAACAATTGGAGGAGAATTGGATATTTTATTTGAAGAAGTTAAAAATAAAATTAATGAATTAAAAAATTCTAAAGAATTTAATAGAAAATATGTTATTAACCAAATTTTTAATGCTTTTGATTTTAGTGTTCCAGAAGCACAAAAAGGATTTCTTAAAACACCTTTCCCCGAAGAAATAGTTAAATTTTATATGAAAACATGCGAGATTCCAGAAGACAAACTTAGTCAAGGAATATATCATATTTTAGGAGGCCATAAATGATACTCAAAGGCATTCCTGCTTCTGAAGGGGAATTTGAGGGAACTATCAAGATTTTTTCAAAAGAGAAAGAATTTAATGAAAATGATATTCTTGTAGCTACATCCACATCTCCCGAAATGAGTGCTGAAATGTTGAATGTTGGAGCAGTTCTTACAGAATACGGAGGATTGTTATCTCATGCTTCAATATTTTGTAGAGAGATTAAAAAACCATGTATTGTTGGAATAAAAGAGTTATTAGATACAGTTTCTGATGGTATGAAGGTCAAGATTAATGGTAAAGATGGTCTTGTTGAAATTAACTCAAATGAAAAATGAAAAATGGTATTCAAGACTTTTAAAGAAAGTGAACTTATCAACCACTTATGAAATATTTAATCTATTCAAAAGTTCAAAATTTGTTGTATTAAAACAAGAAGAGTTTAGAAATTATTTCTATAGAGAAATAGCATTTATACTGGGCCCGTATGTTTTATGTTTTGCAAAGAATAAGACTATGAAAAATGAATTAGTTCTGAATTGGACAAGTAAAAATCCTCACATCCCTTTTGGAAAAATTTTCAAAAACAAAAAAACCAAACGAAAACTGATTGAAAAGACTTTCAATAGTAGAAAATATATTGTTTCCGGAGAAATTAATGCAACTATTGAAGAAAAATTTAGAGGTTTAGAGATTCTAAAAGTTTCGGCCTTTTGTGGAAATGTCATCAATTCTAGGGAAGATGTTAATATTTCAAAAAAAATTATTTCAAAAAACAAATCCGATTTATACTTATTTCCGGAATCATATCCATTCTCAAGAATGAACTTTAATCCAAAAGGATTTCCAGAAGGGACAATATTTGGCAAATATGGTAATCAGGGACCTGAAACATATTTTATGAAAAAAAGTCCAATTCAAATAAGTAAGTCTACAGCCTTTGCTAACGAAAAAAAAATAATGAAAAAAGGAAGATTCCCAAAAATAATTGAGCATAAAGGAATAAAAGTGGCAGTTATAATCTGTTATGATTTATTGAATCCGAGAATTTCCCATTATTTGGCTAATAAAGATATAGATATTGTTTTTATTCCTTCTATGATTCCTTTTAATGATGTAGAAAAATGGAAAAAATTCCTCTATGTTAGAGGACAAGAAATACAATGTCCGTTAATTCTTGCGAGTAATAAAGATAAAAGAAATATTTGTATTCCAAAAATATTATACTATGATCCTATTGAAGAAAAAGTTAATGAATATAATATGCCTCAAGTTTTTGAAATTCCATTTGGAAAATTGAAGATAAAAGAATCTCCAAGAGTACATTGGAGCTGGTTATTGAAGAATAAGGTGTTTGGCCCTTTTTCAAAAGATTTTGATTAATTTTTTGCTTTATCTATGAACTTTTTAATTTTTAAGAAGTCTCTAAAACCTATGTTGTTCCTAAGGGAAGATTCAACATCTACGGCATATGGTTTAACTTTACTAATAGCTTCTTTAATATTTGATTTATTCAAACCTCCTGCCAATATTATGGGTATATTGGTATTTTTTACAATTTTTTTACTTATGTTCCAATCATGAACTTTACCCGTTCCTCCAAGATGATTGCCAAACCTAGAATCTAATAGGATATAATCGGCATTATTATATGATTCAATTTGATTAATATCTCTTTTGTTAGTTATGTGAACCACAGGTATTATCTTTACTTCACTATTTTTTGAAAGAAAATTTACATTTTCACTTGTTGGTCTTAAAAGTTGAATCCCCCAAGGCGAAATCTCATTAACCAAAGATAATAATTTTCTGGACTTCATTTCTATAGTAAGTATAATAAATTTTCCTTTATGATTATAAGATATAATTTTTTTAGCTTCGATTGGATTTAAACTTAAATTAGTTTCAGGAATATCTATAAGTAATCCTAAAAAATCGGCCCCATATTCAATAGCCTTTTTTGCTTCATTGCTAGAATGTATTCCACAAATTTTTACTTTTATCATAATCTCAATACGAAAATCAAGTTTTTTAATATTTGTAAAATGCAAAGATTTATATCTTGTAACTATTTAGTAGTAATATGGTAAAAAGGATAGAATTTGTATGTACAGCAAATAATGGGAAAAGCCCAGTAGCGTTAGCTGTGGCCAGATTAGCAAAAATCAAGAGTATACGCTATTTTCAACTGGAACTATGGTTGATGTGATAACAAGATCTGATGGAAATCAACTAGCTAAATACTTAAAACAATTTTTCAGTGATGCCTATGAACGAGATATTTTGTCTACAAAGGAGGTGGATAATTTTGAAACAAATCCTAGAGGAATATTAGAAAAATTTCTCATAAAGGAGAGAGCGAATAGGGACAGATATCTTGCTGAATTAGATTTAGAATTTGTAGATTATCCCACTCAAACACATGCAGTTGATGGGGGAGGAATAATCGCTTGTATTGGAGATTCAAATTTAAGGAGGGTTAGAGATATATATAACGGTTCAGATTATCATCCAAAAATTATTAATCTAATGGGTGAAGAATATCCTGATGTAAGTAATCAATGGGTATTAACTTATGATGAGTTTAGGGAAGTAGCAAGAGTGGTGAGAGAAAGTACAATTAGGTTGATTGAGTTAAATAAATAATTTTCTATTTTTCCAAAATGAAGAGTCGGCTTTCAAACCCCATTACTTTTTGGTTTTAGGTTCTAAATCCCAATAAGCAGACTTACATTTTGGGCAGATTCTGGGCTTTTCTTTTAATTCACCTTCAAGTTGTGATAATTCCACGCGGGGTATCCATTCATGTCCGCACCTTAAACACTTAAAAGCATTTACCACTTTTTTAATTTTATACTTTTCTTTGTTACTCATAAATTTATTTAAGTTTAACTACTTTATATAATTATTGTTTATAAAAACATAGTTAATATTAGTTAATTATATAAAACTCAAGAATATAAGTATTATTTTATCGTCGGTAATTATATACTATTTACTTATATCAGTAAGAAATAGAAAGATTTATATAGTAGTTATTACCTATATAAGTAAGATGATAAAAGTAAATAATCAAACACAAACAACAGATATAAGAAAACTTAACCGAGAAGAGAGAGGTAAGTTAATCTTTCAATCTGGACGATTAAGAAAGCATAATAATTATTGGATAGTTGGCTCTCAAACATCTTTTAAAGCATATAAAGTAAGTTTTAACGGACACGAACCAAAATGCAATTGTCCTGATTGCACTTTAAGAAAATCTAAATGTAAGCATATTTACGCAGTAGAATTTTATATTAAAAGACAAATAGACGAAGAAGGGAAAATCATAGAAACAAATGGAGTAAAAGTTTCTTATACTCAAAAATGGTCTGCTTATAATAAATTTCAAACAAATGAGAAGTTAATTTTTATGAAGTTGTTAAAAGATTTATGCGAGAATATTGAACAACCTGAATATAAATTTGGTCGGCCAACTTTACCTTTTTCAGATATGCTTTTTGGTTCTGTAATGAAGGTTTATACAGGATTTTCATTAAGAAGATTTATGTCTGATATGAAAATTGCACACGATTACGGATTAGTTGATAAGGTTCCTTGTTATTCTTCATTATCTAATTTTATGAATAAGGGAGAAGTTAAAACAATTTTAGAAAATCTAATAACAATTAGTTCCCTACCTCTTAAAGAAATAGAAAAGGATTTTGCAATTGATAGTTCAGGTTTTTCTACTTCAAGATATGCTCGTTGGTTTGATTATAAGTGGGGAAAGGAAAGGAAATACAAGGTTTGGATTAAAGCCCATTTGATAAGTGGAGTTAAAACTAATATTATTACAGGAGTTAAGATAACAGAAGGGCAAGAAAATGATAGCCCACAATTAAAGGGATTAGTTCATAAAACAGCCGAGAATTTTGGAATTTCAGAAGTTTCGGGGGATAAAGCATATAGTAGTAAAGCCAACCTTAAAGTTATTAAAGAAGTTGGCGGAGTTCCTTTTATTCCATTTAAGAAAAATGTTACAGGTAAAAGAGGTAAATCTTCTGTTTGGAAAAAGATGTATCATTATTTTATGTATAAACATGAGGATTTTTTAGAACATTATCATAAAAGGTCTAATTCAGAAACAGTATTTCATATGATTAAAACAAAATTTAGAGGAGATATAAGAAGCAAAAAACAAATAGCACAATTTAATGAGATGTTGATTAAAGTTTTATGTCATAATGTTTGTGTTGTTATTCAAGAAATAAAAGAGTTGGGGGTAAAAGCAGAATTTAGTCTTGAACATACAAGAGAAATTTCTGTTTAAAAAGTAAGTTGTTATTTGGACTTATTAAACAAAGCCACGTATTAGTAAACATTTAAATAATTCTTTTATTTCACTATCCCATGAACGGGGTGATTGACAGATGTCCTACTGGCATTGTTGGATTTGATAAGTTGTGTGACGGAGGTTTCGTTAGAAATAGTGATAACCTAATTGTTGGAGGTCCTGGCTCTGGAAAGAGTACTTTTCTTTTACAGTTCCTTTGGAATGGAATTGCGAAATTTGGCGAGAATGGATTGTATTGTAGTTTTGAGCCAGATATTCTTGATACACTTAATGACTCTATGGCGCATGGATGGGATTTTTCGAAGCTCAGTGAGGAGGGAAAGATTAAATTTATGAGGTTTGCTCCGCAGACTTCGATTGAAGAATTAAAGAAGGAATTAACTCGGATGATTAGTAAAAATAATGTGAGACGAATTTGCTTCGATCCAGTTTCGGTTTTGGCCTTGAGTTTAAGTGATAAGGGAAAAATTAGGCAAACTATTTTTGAGTTGTCGAGTTTAATGAAGAGACTTAAAGTTACGACGATTTTTGCGGATGAAAGCTTAGAGGGTGAGATGAATTGGACAAGTGGAAGCGAATGGACAAAAACTGATATCTTGCGATTCCTTAGTGATTCTGTTAGTATTTTTTATGAATCTCCAGTTGCTGGCGTTGGAGATAGGGCTATTAGGATTGCGAAAATGAGAAGAACTGCACATGAAAGGGCTGCTATTGGGATGATAATTCGGGACGGTGGTATTGAGGTTTTTAATAAGGAGGGGAGGGTTGTGTCGCAGGTGGAAAGGGCTGCTGTTCAGAAGGTTGATGTTAGTATGGTGCCTAAGGTTATTTCCCAAAAGAAGGAAACTTCTAGTCCGGTTGAGGTGATTCCTAAGAGAGAGGACTTAGTTGCTCCCGTTGCTTTAGTCCCTGCTGTTAAGCGTGATGATGGCTCGGTTTCCGTTATACCTACTGCTCCTATTCATCAGGAGTTGCCTAAGTTGCCTTCGAATAATGTCGCCCCTCAAGCTAGGGAAAAGACGGCTTTTTCTAGTTCTAATGTTGTTACTTAGTAATGGTTGCAAAACGAAAGGTTTAAATAGATTAGAGGGTTTGGGTTGTTATGGGAAATAGATATCGAAATGAAAATCCTATTGCTGAGGCTATCTTAAGTAGGGGATGGAAAAAGAATCTGAGGGATGTAGTTCTTGCAGGAGTTACTCTCGCGTGCCTTAATACATGTGGAACCGAGAAAAGAATAGATGATTTAGTTTGTAAGAGTTCATTTTTTGACAAAACTAGTGGTGTTTATGTGTCTGTTTATGAAGATAATTCTTTGGCTAAGACAAGTGGCAAACAATATTGGACCATTGATGAACCAGAACAGTGTACCGTTGGTGGCTCTTATGATATGACTGTTAGGGACTATAGATTTGTTGGTAGCACTAGTCGTATTTCTGATAACGAAGATTATTAATTCTTGTAAATAAATTTATCTAATTGTTTTTCTGCCGATTTTCTTCTTTTTTGATGTTCTGATAAAATTTTATTTATTTTTTCTATTAGTATTTTTTTAACTTCTCCTGATAGAAGTTCTCCTTTTGAATATTTATCGTAAATCTCTGCAAGTTTTTCGTCGTCATGTTCGAAATATTTTAACCATTGGCAGGCGACGTCCACATCTACGTTTCCACCCTTTGCTCGGTGTTCTTCGACTGTTTCTTGTCCGCCTGAGAATGCGTGTTTGTTGATTTTGTTTTTTACTGTTTTTGAATTGTCTGTCATAAGGATTGCTTTACCCGAGTCTGAACTACTTGATTTCCCGGAAATTCCTGTTAGTGGTGACATGAATTTTGCGTGAAGAATTACTGGTTTTTTATGTCCGAGTTTTTGTACCACATCTCTTGATATTCTGAAATGTGGGTCCTGATCTACTGCTAATGGAATTAAACAATATTCTGACTTGTTGTTTAGGACGTTTGGGAGGAAAATTGGAACTGTTTGCATTGATGTATAAAAGATTGAACCTATATTATTCGAATCTGTGAATCCAAATGAGGATTTTATTGTCGAGAAAGTTATCTTCTTTGCTACCTTGATTGCCTCGGGATACATTATTCCCGCGTGTTTTGTGTCGATTAGGAAGTGTGTTTTTCTAGGATTAAATCCTAGAGCTATCACATCTAACATATTTTCGTGCATCCATTCTTGTATTTCTTCATAACTCTTATTTTTGTATAGGAATTTTTCATCGTCTGTAAATTGAAACCATAGCTCCACGTCGAATTTATCTTGTAACCATTTCACAAAACTCCAGATTGAGTAGTGCCCTAGGTGGACTGGTCCTGAGGGTCCGCACCCTGTGTAAAGAAAGAATTTTTCTCCTTTGTCATATGCATCTAGTAACTTTTCTAAATCTCGATGTGCGAAAAATATTCCTCTTCGTAAATAAGGATGAACTTCGCCTGTTATATTTTTTATTCTTTTTAGAAGTTTTTGGTTTATTTTTTTTATTCCGAATTCTTTGATGAGTCGGTCGTAATCAATTTTACCTTCTACATCATAGGGGTTCACCTTCATTTCTGCCATAATTTTATATCATAACTATATCTTTTTATATTTATTGATATCCTTGTAAATGTTCATAATATTTATATAGTAAAGAAGTGTATTTCAAATATGAAAAAGTTGTTATTTTTAGTTGTAATTATAATAGTTTGTTCTGGGGTTTTTGCTGATATTTCTATTAATGAAATGAAAAGTGTTTATAATTTAGGGGATAGGCTGTATGTTGATTTGGGTGGATTGAGGGGCATTGACAGCGGGAATTTAGATATTAATTTAGTCTGTAATAATGAGAGCATTAATCTAGTGAGGATTCCTGCGAGATCTTTTCCAGCAGATAGTGACCAAAAATATTCCGCTTATAAAATTTTAAATCGCGAGGATTTGGGAACATCTAATTTAAGTAACATTATCGGATCCTGTCAGGTTGCTGTCTCTATGGAATCGGATATCGCATTAAGCAATCTTTTTAAGATTAGCAATAATGTTGCGGTGGATGTCTCTTTAAATAAGGCCACATATAATCCTGGAGAAGCTGTTATTGTCAACATAACTGCTCTTAAAACTAATGGAGTTTTATTAAATGGTTTTATCGAGGGTTCCAATGCTAGTTCTTTTAGTAAGGAAATTAAAGATGGAGCTGTGGAAGAAACATTCAATATTCCAAAAACTAGTGAAGCTGGATTTTATAGTTTAAATGTATATGCTTACGATGTAGGAGCTAATGGGGTTTTAAATAAGGGTTACGGGCTTAGTTCCTATACGGTTAATCAAGTCGCAAGTTCCTTGGTTTTAAGTCTATCCGATAATAATGTTGTTCCTGGCAATAACTTTAGCATAGGTGCTGCGGTTTTCGATCAATCTGGAGTTGAGATGAAGGGAACAGTTTCTATTAATATTATTTCTCCTGATGGGAGTGATATTAAGAATGCTCTTAATGCTGGTGATTTCACATTGATTGATTTGATGAGTAATTCTAGCGTTGGCACTTGGAAAATTGTTGCTAAATTTGACAATATGACTCAGACTCGTGAGTTCGAGGTGAGTGCTTTACAAAAAGTTAAATTTGATTTTGAAGACAATATTTTGGTTGTAAAAAATGTTGGGAATACTCTATACAATAAATCTATCACTGTAGATATAGGAGAAAAAGTTATGAATTTAGACTTAAACATCAGAGTCGGAGAAGTCAGAAAATTTAGTTTACAGGCCCCAATGGGTAAATATAATGTAGTTGTAGACGATGGATCTGATAATATAACTCATCAAGTCCTACTTACAGGGGATGCTATCTCGGTTAATGATTTTCAGAACGGACCTTTTTTTCAAAACTATTCTATTATTTGGATTTTCTTAATAGTTATGATTGGTGGTATCGGACTAATTTTAATTATAAAATATCGAAAGACTAAGATTATAGGGGAAGGGAATGGTTTTTTTGGGACGTGGTTTAATAAGATTAAGGAGCATAATAAGACTAAAAAATTACAAAATACTGGAACTAAAATCACTAAAAAGGTCGGAGACAAAATTCCCACTTCGGTTAAATCGCAAATGGGGGATAGTCTAGCTTTTACTAATAAATCTGCTGCTGCTCAGAGTCTTGATAGTAAAAATTATAGTAAAGAAGATAAAACCATGGTTGATTTTACAAAAAGGGGATTATCAGGAGCTGAGTCTGCTTTAGTATTAAAGGGCGAAAAGTATACTTCTTCAGTCATTTCGCTGAGCGTTAAAAACTATGAAGAATTAGGTGGTGCGGGTATAGATTCTTTGAAAAAAATTATTGAGGAAGCAAAGGGCAAGGGTCTAGTTGACTATAGAAATGATTATATTTTTATCATATTTAATCCACTCGTGACTCGAACCTACGGCAATGAGTCTTTAGCTGTTAAATGCGGAATGAACATACTAGAAGCCTTAAAGATGTATAACAAGAAATTTAGGGATAAGATTGAATTTGGGATTGGAATCCATGCTGGTGACTTAGTTGCTGCTAAAGACAATGGAAAATTAAAGTATACTGGGATTGGTAATACTATTTCTCTCGCAAAGCGAATGAGTGATACTCATTCTGCTAGAGTTGTTGTTTCAGAAAGTATAAGGAAAAAGTTGCTTAGAAATTTGAAAGTTTTGAAAGGGAAGGAGATTGGAGAGAAGGCGACTTATGTTGTGAGTGAGATTCGGGATGTGAGGCTGGATCAGGCTAAGTTGAAAGATTTATTGAAGAGAGCCGAATAATTTTAATTACTAAGAAGTTTTATAAAGAAGATTGAATCTTTTATAATATTCGGTCATGTTGTGACTCGTCTACAATGAGTATTTTATATATTTTTTATTAACCATATCTTTTGTGGCAGTCTGGATTTCGAATAGATAATATGGCAAAGAAAAACGATAAGAAAAAGATAGATTTTAAACATAATCTTAGAGAATACTGGGCTATTTTAAAGAATTATAAAAAATTACTTATTTTTCTAATAATTAATGTTATTCTTGTCGAATTAATGCAGGTTATTCCCAAATTCTTATTTAAAGAAATTATAGATAAAGGAACTCTTTTTGTAGGTAGAAGCCTTGAAATGAAGGAATTTGTATTTATCTTAATTATTGTTGCAGTCTTATATACTATCGGCAACATTGTTCAAATGGTCTCTTTTTGGTTTAGGAGTCACCTTACAGCACAATTGGAAGTTAAAATGATGGCGCATCTAAAAGAGAAATATTTCAAGCATATTCTTAATTTAGATTATAGTTTCCATGTCAAACAAAAAACAGGTTCTTTAATTTCTAAAATAGGCAGAGGTTCTGATTCTATAGAAAGAATTACTAATACTATCACTTATAATTTTTTACCCTTTATTTTACAAATTACAATTGTAGGATTTTCTTTGATATATTTTAGTTTAGCTTCTTCCATAGTAGTCGGCATAACTGCTCTTTCTTTTATTTTGTTTAGTTTTTTCGTTCAGCAAGCTCAGCAGTCTGCCAAATTAGAAGCTAATGATGCTGAAGATTTAGAAAAAGGAAATATTAGCGATGTTTTTACCAATATTGAATCTATCAAATATTTTGGAAAGGAGTTTTTAATACGTCGTAAGTTTAGAGATTTTGTTTTAAATACAAAGAAGGCTAATTTGAAGTACTGGGAATATTATAGGTGGCTCGAAGCTGGACAGGTTTTTATTGTGACAGTTGGAACGTTATTCTTGCTTTATTTTCCTATCGTTAAATTTTTGGCTGGGGGAATAACACTTGGAACTATTGTTTTCATTTATACTATTTATGTAAATTTAATAGGGTCTATGTGGAATTTTGTTGGTGGGATACAGGAATTTTATAGGTCTATGGCAAACTTTCAGTCCTTATTTGATTATGGAAAAATTCCTCGAAATATCGAAGATAAAGCTGGGGCTAGAGTTTTGAAGATCAATAAAGGAGCTATTGAATTTAGAGATATCGATTTCAAATATAAAAAGCGGAAAATATTTCAGGATTTTAATTTAAAGATTGAGGCTAATAAGAAAATTGCTTTTGTCGGGCACTCAGGATGTGGAAAATCTACTCTTATTAATTTACTATATCGTTTTTATGATGTCGAGAAGGGTGCAGTTTTAATTGATGGCGAAGATATTCGGGACTTTAAGCAAGAGAGCTTAAGGAGCGCTATGAGTATTGTGCCACAGGAGTGTGTTTTGTTTGATGACAGTATTTGGAATAATATTAAGTTTTCTAATCCTAAAGCCACCAAGGATGAAATTAAGAAAGCAATTAGATTTGCACAGTTGGAAAAAATTATTGCCGAAATGCCTGAAAAAGAAAAAACGATTGTGGGGGAGCGTGGTGTAAAGTTATCTGGTGGTGAAAAACAAAGAGTTTCTATTGCACGGGCAATTTTAGCGAATAAGAAGATTTTGGTTTTAGATGAGGCAACAAGTGCATTGGACAGTGAAACTGAGTTTGAGATTCAGAAGAGTTTGGCGAAATTAATGAAGGGTCGTACTTCTATTATTATTGCGCATAGGTTATCTACAATTATGCATGCGGATAAGATTGTTGTTATGAAGAAGGGTAAGATTATTGAGGTTGGGACTCATGACGAGTTGATTGGGAAGCGTGGAGAGTATCGGAGATTTTGGGGATTACAGAAAGGTGGGTATATAAAATAATTTCTTTGAAGTTATTTTTATTAGAGATTTAGATGATTTTGGGAGTGATAGTCAAAATTTTAAATCGGTAAGTTTAAAAGTTGAGAGTAATATTTTTTATTATGGTAAGTAAACAAAGTTTGCGAGTGAAAGGATCTCTTTGTAGCTTTGACTTTGTTATTTCTTTCTGTGCTGGCTAATAATTGTTTCCCTAGGGAGCATTTATGCAAAATTATCTAAATTTTATATTTTACTATGATATCTATTAATGATTTTACAAAAGGTTTTGAAAGAGAAAATTTGCTTGAGAATATTAACTTGGTTATTCATTCAGATAAACGAATCGCCTTGGTTGGTAAAAATGGTGCTGGTAAGTCTACTTTTTTGAAGTGTTTATCTGGTCAGGAGGATTTTTCTGGTCGGATAGTTAGTGAGGGTATTGGGGTTAGTATGATGGAACAAGAAAGTAATTTTGAGAATTTGGATAGGTCGTTTAGGGATTATATGGAAGATAAAAAAAAGAGATTGGAAGATAAGAAATATGGAATGGAACAAAAAATGGGGACCCCTGAGATATATGAAGATGAGGATAATCTTAATTCTTTGATGGATAGATATAATCTCCTTTTGGCGGAAGATTCGATTGATTCTGAGAATGTTAATCTGATTGATATTTTGGGTAAGCTCGAAGTTAGTGAAGATATTTTGTCCCAGAAGATATCGAGTTTGAGCGGAGGGCAAAAGGTGAAGCTTCGACTTGCGGAATGCCTTGCTCGGAAGGCTGATATTTATTTTTTGGATGAACCGACGAATCATTTGGACTTGAAATCTTCTGAATGGCTGGGGCAGTATGTTAAGGATAATATTAAATCTTTGATTGTTATTTCTCATGATAGATATTTTTTAAATGAAATTGTTAATGAGGTTTTGAAGATTGAGGATAAGAAGTTTGAGAAATATGCTGGTAGATATAGTGATTATGAGGAGAGTGAGCGTGAGCATTTACGACTCCTTGGACAGAAATTTAAGGACGCTACTCGGAGGAAAGCTAAGTTGATGGAGAGTGCTGCTGAGAAGCGACGCTGGGCTGGTCTCGCTGGGAGTAAGAGGTTAAAGTGCTTGGCGGATAGGCTAGAGAGGGAGGCTGGTGAGGTTGTTATTGGGGTTAACCCTGCGGACTTAGTTATTGATATAGAAATAGTTTTTCCCGATAAGAAGTTACACAAGTGTGAGGTTTTTCGGCTTTCTGGTGTGACTAAGAAGTTTGGCAATCGGGTTCTTTTTGAGGGAGTTGATTTGGAGATTGAGCAAGGGGAGAAGATTGCTGTTATTGGGGGGAACGGTTTTGGGAAAACTACTCTCTTAAAGATATTAATGGGAATTGAAAAAGCTACTAAGGGTTCTGTTTTTAGGAGAGATAATTTGAAGATTGGTTATTTTGATCAAGAGCTTGATGGAGTTAGTGGAGGAAAAACTGTGGCTAAATTTATTGAAGAGAAATGTGGGAGAGATATTGAGGTTTTGAAGATGACACTTTCGAAGTTTGGATTTAAGGATAAGTTTTTGGTCCAAAAAATTGGAAAATTGTCTGGTGGAGAGAAAGGTCGTCTTAATTTACTTCGGATTACCTTAGAGAACAATGAGATTTTATTGCTTGATGAGCCAACTAATAATTTGGATATTCATTTGAAGGATTCTTTAGAGAAAGCTATTAGGGATTTTCCTGGCACAGTTGTTATTGTTTCGCATGATAGGTATTTTATGGATAGGATTGCTACTCGGGTTTTGGATGTTGGTGATGGTGAGATTAAAAGCTATGAAGGAAATTATTCGGAGTATTTGGAGTCACAAGATAAAGAATTAGCTATCAAGCGTTCTTTTAGAACCAATATAAATTGTGTATAATTTTTTAATTCCGATAGGCCTTAAGCTTTCCTTAAATGCTTTCATGTTTGGATCTTGAGCTTCTGCTCCGGTAGCATATATTTCGTCTTTTCCTATTTCCTCTGAGATTAAATGATAAAACAACTGAGATAGTCCAGTAATTCCGTGAATATTTTTTTGGATTAGTAATGCCCAATTATCTCCGTACTTTATTGCAACTGCAAAACCCAGAAGTTTTCCATCACTTTCTATATAGAGTTTTTTATTTTCACACTTATCAATATAATTTAGATTTTTTTTGGTCTCTTTTAGCTCATGTTCAAATAACTCTTTTGTCAATTCTTTGACTTCTTTTTTTCGTTTTTCATTTCCCCATTCTTCTAAAAATTCAATCACTTTATCTTTAGGATAATCTTGCAATATTCTAAAATCATAATCTTTCTTGAATTTCTTAATTTGATTTCTTATCCTTTTGAATTTTGATCCTTCCAAATTTATCCAATCATTTGTAGAATAAAAAAACTCCAAACCTAATTCTTCTTTTTTATCTATTGTATATATATTTTCTATTTTATCGATATCATTTTCAAAACCTGTTCCTATTATTTGATTTGATATATCCTCGTGATTATCTGGATAAATTAATAACGGATTAACTTCTTCAATTAATTCATTTTCGTAAAGTATGCCGTTTTTTGTAAAACAATTTTGAAATATAAATAAGGGATTGATAAAGAAAGTTTCTTTTTTTATTTTGTTGCTAAATTTTAAGGCTGTATTAAAATCCATGTTAATGTCACTCCATGGTATTATATAAACTTTGTTTAGAAGCTAATTTTCTTTAACAAAACCAAGTAGAATTGTTGCGATTAATGCTACGCAGAATATATATATAAACATTGTTTCTGGTGAGATGTCCCAGAGTATACCTGCAATTAAGCCTGCCAAGATATTTACTAGTCCTGTTACGAAATAATATACTCCCATTGCTGTCGCTTTCATATTGCCTGCAAAATCTGAGACTAGGGCTTTTTGGTTTGATAGTGTGATTGCATTAACGAGACCATATGCTGCGAATATTATTGTTATTGATGTTAGATTGTGTGTATTAAAAATGAAGGCTAGACTGACTATTGCAAAGAGGAAAAATCCCATTAAGAGGACTTTTTTTCTTCCAATGGAGTCTGAAAGTTTTCCGAAAAATGTTGTAAACCCTGCAGAGACTGTATTAAAGAGGAGAAAGAGAAGAAGGGGGGCTAGAAACCCACCTGTTATGTTTTTTGCTATTAGTATTATGAAGAAGTAGAGTCCAAAGTTGGCAAGAGTAAATACGGAGAGTGTGAATATTATGTATTTTAATCTTGTATCTAGAGATTTTATAGATTTAAGGAATTTTGTTTTTTGTTTTTTTCTACTTGTTTTACTTACGAATATTAGTGGTATGAGAGACATTGATGATATTGCCGCCGCTGTTATTATTATTGCTGAAAAACTCCAGTTAAGTCTCCAGAATAAGAGTAAAACCATAAGAGATCCAATGATTGCTCCTGATGTATCCATTGCTTGGTGTATTCCAAAGCTCCGTCCTCTTTTTGTTGTTGTATCTATTAGGATTGCGTCTCGTGGCGCGTCTCTGACTTTTCCAAATCTTTCTAGTGATACAAATGTTATGATTTGAGATGTTGTTGTTGCAAAGGCTAAGAGTAATCTAAAAATAATTGATGTTAGATATCCTGCAAAGACGAAACGTCTTCTTCTTCCTGTTATGTCGGAAAGATATCCGCCTATAAGTTTAATTAAACTTGAGAGTCCTTCCCTAAGTCCCGAGATTAGTCCTATTGCTAGACCTGCTCCCCCTAGGGATGTAATTATAAATGGCAAGAGCGGGGTTATCATCTCGCTACCTATATCATTTATTAGACTTGAGCTTCCTAAGAGATATATATTGGAATCTCCTTTGGAAATGTTTGTATCTCCGTACTTTGGAGTGGAATATTTCGTAATGCTTCTTTGTGATTTGTTTGATTTTATTAGTTTTTTCATTAGATTATATGTATTAAGTATCCGTATAGTATAAAGCTAAATGCCCTTGGAATTAGTCCGTATATTATGAAATTTCTTTTTGAAAAATTCATTGCGCCTAATAAAACGGGAAGATAAGGTAGTGGAGATATTGCTGCTATCGGGACTATTATTTTTCCGTATTTATTTGTAAGACTAGTAATATCTTCTCTTGATCTTTTTAGTGTCAAAAGATTCACAGCGGTATGCATATATTTTTTACCAAAGACAAATCCCAATATTGAGCCTATCGTTGACCCGAGGATTGTTATAATGATTGCATAATTGATATTGATTCCTGCAAAGATTGCTGCTGTGAGTACCATGACGGGAGAAATTAATTGAGGAGCTAAGTCCAATAGTAAAGATAATGTGAAGAGTGACGGAATTCCATAATTTTGAACTGCAACTTTTAATTCTTGTTGTAATATTTCAGAATTTATTAGGGCATAAGAAATTAATATAAATGATACCATGGTTATCATGGTCACTCCTACTCTTAGCATCATCCGTGTCTTTTTTTTAACTAATTTCATCTAATTGATTTTGGGCTTTGAGAATATTAATTTCTAGGTCTTGATTTTTATTTAGGAATTTTTTAAAAAGGCTTTGTATTTCTTCATTTTGTTTTCTACTCTCCCCTTTTATTTCTTTTAATTTGCAGTATAATTCTATTTCTTTGTCAGAAATATATAATAATGGAGCTTTCTCGTTTCTCGTTTTTTTAAAATTGCCTTTCATTATATTTTTAAAAATATCCTCTGCAACTTGGGATAGATTATCTGCTGATATATTGGATTTTGACATTTCTTTTATTTGGAATTTTTGTGACAGAATTTGTTTTAATACGAGTGTGTTTAGTTCTTTACTTTTTTTCAGTTTAAAAATTTTGTCTTCGGGAAGCATTTGGAATTTTCTTATTGTTCGAAAAACTTTTCTTTCGAAATAATTTATGAATTCTGATTTATTTAATTCGCGACCATTGGTAAATTTCCAAACTGCTTTCATAATTTATATTTTTTGAATTTATTTCTTTCTTCTTCTTTGTCTCCGGTTGAATATGCTTCTTGAAGAGACAATGCTTCGCTTTTGCCTTGTTGTTGGCTATAATATATTGCTGGTTTGCCGTAGTCATCTGAAATATGATTTTTAAATGTCGTGATAATTTGGGATTCTTTTGCATCTCTTGCTACTACGAACCATATGTTATTTATGTAGAAATGTCTGCCTATCATGGTTAATGGTAATATTTCTTCTGTTATTAGGTTTTTTTCTAGAAGGTATTGAAGACGTGCGGCTGGGGATTTTTCACAAAGAAAGCATCCGCCTCCAGGAGTTGGATATTTTATTTTGTAGTTTTCTGCTAGTTCTATTTGTGTTTTTCTTCCTCTTCCTGTGATTGATAAGAGTTTGTCCCTATCAACTAATCCGGATTTCTCAAATGAAGTTTCTTTTATTTTCTGCGCACAAAGTGGTCTTAAAATTTCAAAACCTATTTCTTTATCTATTATCTTCATTGCTGAGCTTATTTGAGACATTGGTCTTTGCCCTATAACTTCACCTGTTGCAATTAATTTGATGCCATGAGAATCTGCATATTCTTTTGCTTTTTTGAACATAAAAATTTTACAATCTTTACAGGGATTAATGCCTGCGCCTGTTCCGTGTTTTGGATTTTTTAGGATTTCGAGGTATTCTGATAAAAGTGGCTCTTTGTTGACGTCCATAATTTCTAATTTCACTTTTTCTTTTTGGGTGAAGTTGAAATTGCAATTTATATTACAACATCCGCAGCCGAATGGGAGTGCAAAATAGAGAGCTGTTATTTCAAAATCTTGATCTTGAAGTAGGCGTATGACTAAACGAGAATCTAGGCCGCCAGAATAGAGAACTAGAGCTCGCTTTGGTTTAGTTGTTGATTTTGGTAAAATCTTTGGCTTCACTACTTGTTCTATATTTTTTTTAATAGATTTCATAAAATATCTTAGATAAATCAATTTAAGAAGTTTTGGACAAAAATTAAATCTCTGCAAACAACACTACATATTTCTTCTCTTTCTCTTTTGCGCATTTAGGGCACTGTGTGTAATAATAATACATATGTTTCAATTGCTTTTTCTCCAGCTTCACATATTCTTCCATTTCTTTTGTCCACTTCTTTATATTACTATAAGAACCTTCGAAAACTCTTGTTAGAAATGTTCCACTCACTTTTACGTCGTGAACTCCTGGTATTGCTCTTTTTGTGCTTATGTATACATTTGTGTGAAATAAAGATGCTTCATCAGTTAGAACCATCGTGTCTTTTAGTGATGCTTTTGCTTTTTTGATTTTTTCGGTGTTCCTGTGAATTACATTTGTGAAATTAAGTGGAACATGGAAGAATGAGAAAACTTTGTCCTTGATAAACATTTTATCTTTCCATGTCACTTTTTTCTTATCCCATTTTTTTGGGTCGAAACTTGAGCAACATTCTACATCACCATCTTTCATGAATTATAAATGTTGGTTCTATATTTAAATGTTTTGGATATGAAAAATCATTTTTTTGGATATGCTAGTTTTTCTAATTTTTCTAATTCTTCTCTATGGCTTTCTATTTCTGAAAGAAGATTTGTAATTTGTGATGCAGCTGCATTTTTCACATCAAGAGGATGAATGGTTTCTTTAATAACTGCTTTTTCTAATTCTTTATAAGTTTCAAATTCTAAATTGCCGCCAAATTTTTTTGGTCGCTCTATTATTAGTTTTTCATTTTTATCTTGAAGTAGAACAAAGGCTATTTTTTCAAAAAATCCCATTGTCCCATTATCACTATTACCTGCTATGAAGTCCGCTGATTTCACTTTTTTCTGAACTGTCTCTGGAGAATCCATTAATCCTATTTTCGAAGCTTCAACTGAAGCTGACATTTTTTTGCCAACTAATCCTGGAAGGAATGGGACCATCAGTTCTATTCTTTTTTTGTATCCTAATTTTGGAAGTTGTTCTCTTGCCATTACCATAATTTTTCTTTGATCTATTGCCCCAATTTGCATATCCACTTTTAAGTATTCTTCATCGAGTGCTTGCATCAGTGGGTAGATGTATCCTGATAATTTTGGATTGTCTCCTAGTTTGACTACTTCCGAGGCGGCTTTGTGGCAATCATGGACAGTTGTTTGGCTTGAGATTTTGAATATATCTAAAACGTAATCTTTTGATAGTTGAAAATCTGAGCCTTTTATGAATTCTAGTTTTTCTATATTGGCTCCCATTGCTTTTATCATTAGGGGTATTATTTTTGCGTAAAAATCGTAACGATATTCCAAGACTTCCCATGGTGTGTTGTCAAGAGCTGCGTGCAAATCCGCGAGGAGAATTTTCACCCTAAATCCTGCGTTTAGAAGGTCTGCTAGTTTTAGTCCCCATATAAAGTATCCGATATGAGGGACTCCTGTTGGTGTGGTTCCGATGTATACTGAAGGTTCTTCTTTTTCTTCTAGTAGTTTTTTTAGTTCTGATTCTCCTATTATTTCGGCTGTATTTCTTTTGATTAGGTTTAGTTTTTCTTGGGGGTTCATAGTATGTTTTGGATAATCCGGTATTTAAGTTTTGTTAATTTCTGCTTTTTCCCAAACTATAAAAACCCCTTTTTGCATCTTTTGATATGGAAGATGTTAGTAAGATTTCGCAAGACAAAATTAACAAGACGGAATCTTCCCATTTTAATTCTAAAAAATCTAAACTCCGAAATTCATCTTATGATGTTTTAATTTTAGGAGGAGGTCCTGCTGGATTAACTGCGGCGATTTATACTGGTCGTTACAATATAAAAACACTAATTGTAGCTGCGAGTTTTGGTGGGACTGCGAATTTGGCTGGAGAGGTTGAAAACTGGCCTGGATTTATTGGTTCTGGACAAGAGTTAATGACGAACATTAAAACACAGGCTGAAAAATTTGGGGCTGAATTTTTAGAGGCTAGTTTTGAGAAAGTGGAAAAAGATGGGGATGTTTTTGTCCTGCATTATGGAGATAATATTGCCAAGGCTAAGAGTTTAATTGTATGTCTTGGAACAGAGCATAGACAGTTGAATATTCCGGGAGAAAAAGAGTTTTTGGGGAAAGGTGTTAGTTATTGTGCCACGTGTGACGGAAATTTCTTTAAGGGAAAGGAGGTTGCAGTTATTGGCGGGGCTAATTCGGCTGCTAAGGCTGCACTTTATTTAGCGGATATTTGTGATAAGGTGACTGTTGTTTATCGTGGGAATGAAATGAGATGTGAGCCCGTGAGTCTGGTCGCGATTAAGAATAACAAAAAGATTAATGTTATTTATAATGCGGTACCTATTGAAGTTTTAGGAGAAAATGTTGTTAGTAGACTTAAAATTCTAAAGTCGGAAGTTGAGGGTAAAGAGTCGGAGGAGGTTTTGAATGTTAGTGGGATTTTTATTGAGGCTGGGGCGGTTCCTGCAACTGAGGTTTTAAAAGATTTGGGTTTGACTATGGATAGTGGTTATATTGTTACTGGGAAGGATTGTAAGACTAGTGTGGATGGAGTTTTTGCGGCTGGGGATGTTAGTGACAGTAAGTTGAGACAGATGATTACGGCTGCTGGAGAAGGGGCTGTTGCGGCTAAGGGTGTTCATGAGTTTTTGATGGGAAAATAGACTATCCTTTTAATCTTCTTTGACTTAAAAATAATACCTTATTATCTTCTACTATAGCTTTTGCTTGCCATGGTTGAGTTATATTCCCCTTTGAACCAGTATAAAAAGACAGCCCACATTTAGATGTCAAAAATGGACTTTCCAAATCAGGAAGAAATTTTTTATAAATCGCGCCATAATCAGAACCAAATTTTATAAAAAAGGTTCTAATGTGGTCTTCAAATTCTTCGTATAGTTTTACTCTTTCTTCTGTAACCATAATGGAAACGTATCTCAATGCAGCTTCTCGCCTGTCGAGATTTAAGCCTTTTATATTATTACTCCCATCCTGCAATAACCTATCTATACACGGCAAAGAATCAAAGCTCTCGTTAACCTCTTTGTAGGTTTCTTTAAGCGTACTCCAAAATGATTTATTCTCTGAGTAAAAAACTGAGACAGGTTTCAAATTAAATATCCCCTCGTATTTAGAATTAGATAACATTTTTAAAAAACTATCATTATATTCTTCCACATCTTCCTTAGGTATATCATTTGCGAATTTTACTCTCCCATCTCCAGTTGAAATAGTGATTGCCAGCCCTGGATTATAAATCTTTTTTACCTCATTATGTATAGCAAACAAATGATCTAAGGATCTTTCTTCACATAAATCAGCAGAAGAAATAGCTAGATTGGGATTTTTTGCCCCGCCCCAAAATTGTAGAAAATGTATAGGAAGTTCTTTATCTAGTCTGTGCCTGATGTTTTGAATTATAGCCGGCTTCCTTGTTGCGTCTTTTTTGCCACACCTATGTTCTCTATGTGTAAAAATATTATATAATCTTTCTTCCAATTTTTCAGTTGTTGGCATAATAATAATACGAGATTGCATCTTTATAAGAGTTAGTGCCTGTAGTCATTATAAAATAATTACTTCATATCCTTTTCAATTTGCAATCTTATAAATGTCCAGCCAAAAGCATAACTATCAATCTATTTTATGATATTGAACCGAAGCAGCATAGCAAGGATAAAACCCCGTTATAGCAAATGCAAATCCCTCTTTTGAATCCTGCATCTTCCTTGATAGGCTACAAGAATAAGCGTTTGCACCTTCCGGCAATCTTCTTTCAACTTCATCGCTTATGTCTTCTGACTTGGAAATTATAAGCACAGGATTGTCGACGGTTCTTCCTGTTCTTGTTTCGTAGAATAATGATTTAATTTCTCCTTCTGGATTTACAAAAACTTTTTCTATATTGCCCATATTAAGGAGAATATTTTTAAGTTTATAAAGTTATATGGGTTTGATTACATCCTTTCCAGTCTCGCAATTCTCTTAGACAAGGGTGGATGAGTCTGAAACCATTCTTTTTCCTTTGTAGGTTTTGCCAAGAACAATGGCGAGACTGCACCAGAAACTTTCATCGGAGTGTTATTCTTTATTTTTGTTAGGGCTCCAATTAATCCCGTTGGGGTTCGCATGAATTTCACGGCAGAAGAATCGGCTGCGTATTCCCGTTTTCTCGATATTGATAGCTGGACGAGTGCTACGATTATTGGAGCGAGGATTGCAAGAGCAATTCCGATTATCATGAATATCACGTTATTATTATTTCTATTATTTCCTCCCGTGAATGAAGACCAAAATAAACTTCGTAAAAACATTTCGGAAATTATTGCTATCATTCCGACTAGAACTGCGGTCAGAGTCATAAAGCGGATGTCATAGTTTGCGATATGGGAAAGTTCGTGAGCGAGGACGCCTTCAAGTTCCTGTTTTGATAGCTTGTCTAGCGCTCCTTGTGTAACACATACGATGGCATGCTCCGGATCTCTTCCTGATGCGAAAGCATTGATTTGTTGGTTTTGCATAATGTAGAGACGCGGTTTTGGTAGACCAGATGCTAGGCACAATCCCTCTACTGTGTTGTGATATTGTCTGTATTGTGGGCCTTTTGCTAGTTTTGCATTGGCAGATGCTATTGCTATTTTGTCTGAATTATAAAAGCCTATTAGGACGTAACCGATTGATATTGGGATTCCTATTATTAGGATTAGGAAGAAGTAGTTTCCACCTATTATGAATGCAATTGAATAGGTTAGCAACAGTAAAGTAAAAAGGATAATTGTGACTAGGAAATAGGAACTGATTTTGTTTTTTCTGATTTCGTCGTGGAATGAGAGGCGTTGTGTTTGCATAAATTTGAGAGGTGAGATTGGTTTTTATATTTTGGTATGGAAAAAATTTATCCGCGAATTTTCACGAATGGCGCGAATTTTTAGAATTCAATCTTGGGCACTGCCTTTGCTGCTTCTGGAATTTTTAAATATTCTCTTGCCTTAAATCCGTATAATGAAGCAAACCACATACCTGGAACTTTTTTCGTCATTACATTATAAGACATTATCCCGTCGTTATAATATTGTCGAGCGTATGCGACCTTGTCCTCTATTGAGGAGAGTTCTTGTTGCAGTTGAAGGAATGTTGTATTCGCTTTTAGATCTGGATATCCCTCTGCAATTGCGAAGATTGACTTTAGGGCTGATTGCAATTGATTTCCTGCCTGCATTTTTTTCTCAACACCCTTTGCTGAGACTAATGCTTTTCTTGCATCAGTTACTTCTTTTATTGCCGCTCGCTCGTGCTTCATATAACCCTTTACTGAGGACAATAGATTTGGAATTAGGTCAGAACGTTTTTTTAGTTGAACATTAATTTGCGCTAGGGAGTTGTCTATTTGTTGAGATAATGCCACGAAACGATTATAATAAGTTAAGAAGGTTGCGACTATAATTGTTAATATAGCAATTAGAATCCAAGTTATCATATTTTATTTAGTTCGATTAAATTTATAAACATTACTGTTATCCTTTATTTATGGATAGGAGGTTGTTAATTGGTATTGGTATTTTGATTCTTGTTGGTCTGGGATTTTTATTTGTGACGAATATGACTGGGAATGTAATAACAGGTTCTACTTTTAATAATGAGATTATTCATAATGAATATTTTCGAATAAATAATTCTGGAAATGCCACACCTAATATTGAAATAAATAAAAGTGAGGTGAAAAATGGTTAAAATAAGTGTGGATAAAGATAAATGCATTGGATGTGGTGCTTGTGTTGCAACTTGTCCTAAGAGTTTTGAGATGAGAGAAGGTAAAGCTCATGGCAAAGGAGACAGTGATTGCGCTAAAGCTGCTGAGAGTGGATGTCCGGTTGGGGCTATTTCAGTTGTTTAATTTTTGAATAGTGCGCAAACAGGAGATATATGTTGTAAGTAGATATAATTATTTTATTGCATAAATTAATTTTTTGATAAGGATGTTTCTTATCTGATGAAAAAGAAATTAATAAGGAAGGAATTCTTCAAGTTAAAATAAGGGACATTCTTATTCAGTATAATATAAAGAAAAAAATAAAAACCCCGGGAAGCTGGATTGTAGGGAATAATTATCATAAAAATTTATTTTTAGAAAGTTTTATAAATAAATGTTAACTATAGTTAACTATGTATTCACTACCTCAGGAAATCGAAGTTTGGTATATCCTTCCTGCTATTCGCAAAGAACTAGCTAAGCTATTGACAAATAAGTATGGGTTTAGTTATGAAAAAGCGGGAAATGCTCTTGGAATTAGTAAAGCGGCAGTTAGTCAATACTTATCCAACAAGAGGGCGAATAAAGTTAAACTTAATTCAAAAACGAAAGTTGAAATTAAAAAATCGGCTATTTTAATTAGTGAAAATCCTAAGATTGCTATTTTAGAAATTCAAAAAATCCTTAGATTTATGAAGGACAATAAGTGCAGTTGTAATGTCTGTAAGCAATATAATAAGGAGGTTTTGGATTACTGTAATTGTGATCCTGAATATTGAAATGGAAATTTATTTAGACAATGCTGCGACTACCAAGGTGGATGATAATGTGGCTAAATTTGTGGATGAGGTTATGACGCTTAGTTATGGGAATGCTTCTAGCTTGCATAATGTGGGAAAGATAGCTAAGGCTAAGCTTGAATATGCCAGAGAGAAAATTGCTGGTTATTTTGGATGTGAACCAAAAGAGATTATTTTTACTAGCGGGGGGACTGAATCTAATAATTTGGCTATTCGTGGACTTGCAAAAGCTAACCCCGAAAAGAAACATATTATAACTTCTAGCATAGAACATCCTTGCGTTTTGGATACTTGTAGAGATTTGGAGAAAGAGGGCTATGATGTTGACTATTTGGATGTTGACAGCGAAGGTATGGTGAGTATTGATGATATTAGAAGAAAGATTAGGGATGATACGCTTTTAGTTTCAGTAATGTATGTTAATAATGAAATTGGGGTAATTGAGCCTGTCGAAGAAATTGGGAGAATCTGTAAGAAGCGTGGTGTTTATTTTCATACTGATAATGTGCAGGGATTTTTGAAGGAAAATCTTGCTATGGCTTCTATTGATTTGATGTCGGTTTCTGGGCACAAGGTTTGTGCACCCAAGGGTATTGGGATATTATATGTTCGAGACGGAGTAAAAATCAAACCTATCGTGACTGGAGGTGGACAAGAGGGTGGGCTTAGAAGTGGAACTGAAAATGTGCCTGGGGCGGTTGGACTAGCTGCTGCTATTGATGTTGATTTTAAAATTGATAATGTTAGGGCTAGTCGGGACTTGATTATTGAAATGTTAAGAGAGATTAAGGGTGTTAGGATTAATGGGCATATGAGAGATAGGATTTACAATAATATTAATGTTTCATTTTACGGAATTGAGGGGGAGAGTTTGATGCTTATGTTAAATGAAGTGGGAATCTATGTTTCTACTGGCTCGGCTTGTGCTTCAACTAAACTAAAAGAAAGTTATGTGTTAAAAGTAATTGGGGTTGATGAGATGTATATTCATGGGAGCTTACGCCTTAGTTTAGGGACTGATGTGATTGGAAATGAGAGCTATATTACAGAGAATATTCGAAAGGGTGTTGAAAAATTAAGAGAGATAAGTCCATTTAAATTCAATGAAGATATGGAGGAGGAGTAATGGTAAAAAAGGAAATTAATAAGGATATGACATTTGCGGAGATAATCGAATTAAACAGGGAAGCTGGACGTAAATTAGGTGAGCGTGGTTTATTCTGTGGAGGTTGCCCAATGGCACAGTTCGAGACGTTAGAAGAGGGAGCTAAGCAGCATGGGGTTAATATTGATGAGTTAGTAAAGGAGTTAAATTCTGATGAGCAATGTTGATTATAATAAGAATGTCTTAGATTATTTTAGGAACCCGCGAAATATGGGGGAATTAAAAGATGCTGATGCTGAGGCTATAGTTGGGAATCCGAGCTGTGGTGATGTTATGAAAATTATGATTAAAGTTAGTGATGACAAGATTTCGGATATAAAATTTCAGACGATGGGTTGCGTTGCTGCTATTGCTACGAGTTCTATGACTACAGAATTGGCTAAAGGAAAGACATTAAAAGAAGCAGAGAAAATAACAAACAAGGATGTTTCAAAGGCTTTGGGTAAATTGCCTTCGATTAAGGAGCATTGTTCTAATTTGGCTGCGGATGCTTTGAAGTTGGCTATTACTAATTTTAGAGAGAATAAAAAGTAAACAAGTTAATTATATGTTAGAAGACTTTAAAAATTGAATAAATTATAATGAATCTCCCAAGCTCCCTAACGAGGGAGATTCATTGAATATGATTTAATTAAATAATAATAATTGAAGATTTACTTCTTCTTCTTGGTTGCTTTCTTCTTAACGACTTTCTTTTTGGTTACTTTTTTCTTGACTACTTTCTTTTTGACTACTTTCTTAATAACCTTTTTCTTCTTCTTTCCGCCTCTAGCCATTTTAGCTTCGCAAACGTTACCTTGCCCATCTACATAATATAGAAATCCAGATTTTCGTTCAACGACATTTTTTGCAATGATTTTTCCCATTTTTTAACCTCCTTTTTACCTCTTCTTCGTAAACTTAATTCTTTAGAGTTGATTTTCTATTTAAATGTTTTGGTCATATACAAAATCGGCTAGTAACTCAGAACATCGTCGAGGTTTTAATTTAAAAAAATTTTTGAAAGTAAATTCCGAAATTTTCAATTTATGTTGACTTGGTTATTTTTGTCATTCCACTCTTGAGTGAAAGGAGTTTAGTTATTTATAATCAATTTTATCGACGAGAAGTTGTATTATTTAGCATTTAAAGGAATTTCTAATAAAAATTTCCCATATCCAGAAATATTAAATTTCCATTTTTTGACTTGGATAACTCTGGTCGCATGCATTTTTTCATCGAGCCATATTGCCTTGAAGGGTTTGCAAAATAGTGAAGTTATTGGAAGCCATTGATATCTCTTACATGGAAACAAAAGTGGAGGGGAATTTTTTTGAAACATCAGACCTATGCCTTTTTCTAATGTCATTTTGAGGATTTTTGCTTTAATCGTTTTCTTTTTCCCGTCGATATAATATGTTATTTCTTCCAATGCCATTATATTATTTCTATTATTTTGTTTTTAGATGTATGCCCCTTGAGGATTTTTGCTTTTGCTTTAAAATGCTTTGAAAGAAGTTTTTCTAATTCTTTGTTTGCGGAATTTTCTTTTGCTGGCTTCTTTAGAAAGACTTTTGATATCGTACCGTCGATACTTTTTTGTATTTCTTGACGAGAAGAATTTGGTTGAACTCTTAACTTAATTTTCATTTTTTTCTCGTCGCTACAATTATTGCGAATGCTGCAATACTTCCTGTATCTACTACCATACAATACGGACAGATAGCTTTTATTATAAAAAGCTGGAGATAGATGAAATATATGGCGACTAATGCCGAGGCTGTTATTCCTATATTTAGGATAATTTTTTTATAGTCCTCTGGTTTTCTGGAATTAGAAATTAGTAAAATGATTAGAAACGTAAATGCTATAATGCCGAAATAGCTATTGTTTATTCCGAGAGTACTTTCATATTTTGAGTGTTGGACTATCGAACAAGCAGAGGCTTCTCCTCCGCATATTTCTTTTATTGGGACGAACGCTAGAATGGATGATGCCACTAGGCAGATTGCGAATATAATTAGGAGAGTTTTGTTTTTTACTTTCATAGTTGATTTAGATTGATTTGATATTAAAAGGTTGTGGTAGAGCCAACTATAACTTTGCTGACTTTTTTATAAAAAAACTTTATTCCCTATATTGATCCTTCTAATCTATATTGTATTTCCCTAAGGTCTTCTATGCCTCTATTATATTCCTCATTCTGATGTTTACGAGCTAACCTATACATACTTCCTAAAGAACTATCGTTCTTCATTAAAACTGTAGAAAAATCCTGTCCTGGGAATTCATCTTTTACGATTCCTTTAAATTCCATATCTATTTCTTTTAAGGCATCAAGTTGATCTTTTTCTAATATTTTTATATTTTTTTCCGTTGTGACTATTAAACACATTCTTTGACTAAGATTTATTCCCATTTCTTTTTCAGTAAATGAATCTTTAAATAATTAACTGGTCATAATTTCTATTCCGTCTCTATGCTTTAACGGATGATTTTTTCCTACTGGCTGCTTAGTCCTGACATCTATTGCCTTAATGAATTTATCTCCGATGTCTGTGTAGGGAGTATGCGAAGTCTAGGCGGTTGAGCCTTGGGGTAGAGGAAGCAGTCTGGAAGGACGTTGCCTTTTGAGTCTGCGAGTTTCTCAGTCAGTATCTCCGACAGCATTTAACAACTCTTAAGTTTCAAGAAATATTAAAGTAG